>JAOUEE010000272.1 GCA_029858875.1 Acidimicrobiia bacterium | reverse complement strand
ACGAGGCCGACCCCGAAGGCCACCAGGCCGACGAGTCCCAGATCGGGCGCCCACGTCCAGGTGTCGCGAAAGCCCACTGATGCGGCGATGCCGGCCACCAACACGGCGAAGCTGGCGAGGAACGACCAATGGCTCACCCGAACGGCGGTGTTGTATCGGTGCAAGGCCATGCTGCTCAGCGGGACGGATCCGCCCACCCGGTTCACGCGACGCCCGAACACCAGGAAGACGGCGACCACCACCAGGCCCACCGGCCCGAGCAGCAGCAACAACAACCACCAGGGCTGGAAGCCACCGTGGCCGGATTCGTAATCGATGAAGCCATCGGCTGACGCGCCGGTCTTCGCGCAGATCCTGGGGAGGTTGCCCACCGCCAGATCGTCGACCTTCACCCGTGCCGTGGCCACGAACCCGAGAGTATCGCGTGGACCCCACCCGGTACCTTTCCCCCATGGACTTCGAGGCGGTCACCGAGCTGGCTGGCGACCTGCCCGACCTCAACGTGTCGACGTCGTACGGCACCCCGGCGCTGAAGGTTCGAAAGAAGCTGCTGTGTCGTATGTGGCCCGACGACAACGTGCTGGTGTTGCGCGTGGACGACGGCGAGAAGGAGGCGCTGCTCCAGGGCGACCCGGCGGTGTTCTTCAGCACCGACCACTACGACGGCCATCCCTACGTGCTGGTGCGGCTGGACGAAGCCGACCCGGACGAGTTGCGGGAGCTGCTCGCCGACGGGTGGTTCGAGGTGGCCACCCCAGCCATGCGTAGAGCACCTCGGTCTTGACCGATCGGGCTCGGCCGACACTTCTTCCGGCCCGCCCCTGCGGCTCCTCCTCCCGGCCGATTCCGGCACGGGAGGCGCCGCACCTTCTACCTTGCCGGCCTGCCCATCTCGCCGGCCCGCCTGTCTCACCGACTCGACCAGATCGCCGGTTTGCTCTTTTAACGGTATTACGGTAGGAATTACGTCTTATGGACACACTCCTCCTCATCGCGGCGGCGGGCCTGGCGGCGTCACTGGTGGATGGAACCCTCGGCATGGGGTTCGGACCGACCTCGGCCAGCATCCTCCTGGCATCGGGAGTTCCGCCGGCCGCCGTCTCGGCCACGGTCAACATCGTGAAGGTCGCGTCCGGTGTCACCGGCGCCCTCTTCCACTGGCGGTTGGGGAACATCGACCGGTTGGTCACACGCCGGCTGGCCGGCTCCGGGGCCCTGGGCGCCATCATCGGGGTCTTCGTCCTGACGAGGGTCGACGGGGATCAGCTCCGCCCGATCCTGGCGCTGTGCCTGCTCGTGGTGGCCGGTCGCATGCTCTGGCGCTTCGCCCGGACGGAGCCCAGCCCCACCCCGGACGCGATGCCACGGCCTCCTCGCGCGCTCCCGGCCGTTGCCCTGGCCGGTGGCATCACCAATGGACTCATCGGGGCCTGGGGGCCGGTGGTCACTCCCTACCTGCTGGGCGCCGGGATGGCCCCACGATTCGCCATCGGTTCGGTGAACACGGCCGAGGTGGCCGTGGCCACGGTGAGCGCCGGCGCGCTCGTCACCTCGTTCGGTCCGTCGCAGATCGACGCCACCCTGGTGGCCATGCTCATCGGCGCCACCATCGGCGCACCGATCGCCGCCCGTCTGATACGCCACGTGCCGGTGCGGGGCACGGGCCTCACGGTGGCCACCCTGCTGCTGCTCACCAACCTGCGAGAGCTGGCCACTTGGGCCGATCTGGGGTCGGCCCGCTGGTGGCTGTACGCCTTCGTCCCGGTGGCGCTGGCCACCGCCACGATGGGCGGCGGCATCGCGCAACGGCGTCGGTCGGCGTCAACGGGGCTGCCAGGCATCGGGGTCATCGACCAGCCGACGGACGCGGTCGGGTAGCCGCCCAACCAGCAGATCGGCGATGGTCACCTGCTCGAGCACGGACCGGATGGCGGCCCGCAGACCGACCCACAGCTCGGCCACATGGGCACTGGTCCCCTCGTACTCGACCGTTTCGGGCCGTTGCCCCTGCACCAGGGCGAGGGGCCCGTCGACCGCGCGCGACACGTCGGCCACCGTTATCTCACCGGCATCACGCCCGAGGCTGTAGCCACCCGACGAGCCACGCTGGCCCACCACCAGTCCAGCCTGGCGCAACTGGCCGAGGATGCTCTCGAGGTAGCGGGGGGCGATGTCCTGGGCGGCCGAGAGCTCGTCGCGGGTGACCAGGTCGGGGCCGGCGTCGGCCAACTCGAGCAGGGCCCGAACGGCGTAGTCGATGCGCGCGGTGACCTGCACCACTCCATCATGACAGGCCCGGCGGTGCCCCCGACCCCAGTTCGGGAGTACGGTCCGCGCCATGTTGCGTGCCCTGGCCGTGGTCGCCGGCCTCCTGGTGGTGGCGGGAGGCTGCGGTTCGGACCCGTCGGATCAGCCCCCGACGACCGCAACGGTCGGCACCAGGCCGCTCGCCGATGGGGAGGCCGCCGCGATCTGTGCCCGCACCGGCGTCGAGCTACTGGGTGACGTGGCCAACGACGATCTGCTGGAGGCATCCGGACTGGTGGCCAGTCGCGCCCACCCCGGGGTGTTCTGGTCACACAACGACAGCGGTGACGGCGGCGTGTTCGCCATCGGCGCCGATGGGGCCGACCTGGGGTTCTTCCCCCTGGCCGGTCACGAGATCATCGACCTGGAAGACATCGCCATCGCTGCGGCGGCCGACGGGTTCGACCTGTTCCTGGCCGACATCGGCGACAACCTCGAGCAGCGGGACTCGATCCGGATCTACCGGTTCGCCGAGCCCGACCCCACGACCCCGGCGCCTCTCGACGGCGTGGAGGTTCTCGAGTTCGTGTACCCCGACCGGCCGCACAACGCCGAGACGCTCCTGATCGACGAGGCCGCCGATCAGCTGGTGATCGTCACCAAGGAGCAGGTCGCGCAGAGCGATCCGCCCGAGGGCACGGGCCCGACGGCGCCGTCGGTCGTGTTCGAGGGCACGTTCGAAGGACATGGTGACGGACCCGTCCAGCTGGTGGAGGCCGCCACCATCGACACCCCAGAGCTCGAGACCCGAACCGAGGGATTCCATCCGCTGTCGATCCTCGGCTTCGGCGGCGTCGCCACCGGGGGTGACGTGGCCCCCGACGGCTCACTCGTCGCCATCCGCACCTACGAGACCGTTTGGCTGTGGCCTCGCCAGGTCGGCCAGACGGTGGCCGAGGCCTTCACCTCGGAGCCGTGCGAGGTGACGACCGCGCTCGAGGTGCAGGGCGAGGCGCTGGCGTTCGTCGGCGACCGGTTGGTGACGGTCGGCGAGGGCGCGCATCCGCCCCTCAACCAGCTGGCCGGCTGAGGGATCCGCCCATCACGATCTGGCGTGAGTTCGCGCCAACCATCGCGACAAACCCACGCAAATTGCGACCAGGCAGGCAGGCCGATCCGGCTCCGCCCCCGCGGCGAGATCAGACCAGTTCGATGCGGGCCATGGGGGCGTTGTCGCCGGGGCGGGGGCCCATCTTGAGGATCCGGGTGTAGCCACCCGGACGCTCGGCGTAGCGGGGGCCGATCTCGTCGAACAACTTCGACGCCATCTCACGATCGCGCAGGAACCGCACCACCTGGCGATGGTTGTGCACCCCGCCGTTCTTGGCCTTCGTGATCATCTTCTCGGCGACCGGGCGCATGGCCTTGGCCTTGGCCTCGGTGGTGACGATGGCCTCGGCGGCGATGAGCGAGGCGACCAGGTTGGCCATCATGGCCTTCTGGTGGGCGGAGCTACCGCCGAAGCGGCGCCCCTTCTTCGGGCGTGCAGGCATGGCTCAGTCCCGACCGCGCAGGGACAGGCCACGCTCGTCGAGCTTGGCGATCACCTCATCGAGGGACTTCTGGCCGAAGTTCGTGATGGCCAGCAGGTCGTCCTCGCTCTTCTCGAGCAGCTCGCCGACCGAGTTGACCTGCGCCCGCTTCAGGCAGTTGCGGGGGCGCTCCGACAGTTCGAGATCCTCGATGGGCAGATCCAGATCGGGCGAACCGCTGGGGGCCGGTCCGACCTCGCCCAGCTCCAGCCCCTGGGGCTCGTCGCTCATCTCCTCGACCAGCTGCACCAGTGACCGCAGCGTGGCACCGGCCGACGCCAAGGCCTCCTGCGGAGTGATGGAGCCGTCGGTCTCGATCTCGAGGATCAGCTTGTCGAAGTCGCTCGACATCTCGACCCGGGTGGGCTCGACGTCGTAGGCCACTCGCCGCACGGGCGAGAAGATCGAGTCCACCGGGATGACGCCGATGGTGTTCGAGGTGTTGTTGCGATCGGCCGACACGTAGCCGCGGCCTCGCTCGACGGTGAGGTCGGCGGCCAGGCGGCCCTTGCTGTTCAGCGACGCCAGCGGCAGCTCGGGATTGAGCACCTCGACCTCGGCGTGGCTGGTCAGATCACCGGCGGTGACCTCGGCCGGCCCACGGGCGTCGAGACGCAGGGTCACCGGCTCGTCGCTGTGGCAACGCAGGACCAGGTCCTTGAGGGACAGGATGATGTCGGTGACGTCGTTGACGGTGCCCGGGACCGTGTCGAACTCGTGCAGGGCATCGTCGAAACGGATCTGGGTGATGGCTGCGCCGGGGATCGACGACAGCAGGGTTCTACGCAGGGAGTTCCCCAGCGTGTAGCCGAAGCCTGGCTCGAGGGGACCGATGGCGAATCGTTGCAGATTGCCTTCCGCCTCTCCAACCGCTTCGACCGTCGGGCGCTGAATGACCAGCATGTGTTGCTCCTCGGATTTCGAAGGCGATTCCCGACCGCGGCGGCCGGGATGTTTACAGGATCTACTTGGAGTACAGCTCGACGATGAGCTGCTCGCGAACGGGGATGTCGATCTGCTCGCGGGAGGGAAGCTCGCGCACGGTGGCGGCCCAGCCGTCTTCACCGGTCTCGAGCCAACCCGGGGCCGTTCGATCGAGCACGTCCCGGTTCCACTGCACCGGCACGATCGTGCGCGACTTCTCACGCATGGTGATGACATCACCCTTGCGGACCCGGTAGCTGGGCACGTTCACCCGGCGACCGTTGACGTTGACATGGCCGTGGTTCACGAACTGACGGGACTGGGGTCGGGTGGCCCCCCAACCGGCCCGGTACACGACGTTGTCCAG
>JAOUEE010000271.1 GCA_029858875.1 Acidimicrobiia bacterium | reverse complement strand
AGACCGAGGTGGGACGACCGATGGCGTGACGATCCACCAACATGACGTAGCGGTCGATGACACCGGCGGTCTCGAGCCGCCGCATGCGCCGGAGCACGGCCGAGCTCGACAGGTGGATGCGCTCGGCCAGCTCGGCCACCGTCATCCGACCATCGTGTTGCAGCTCGGCCAGGATGGCCCGGTCGGTCGCGTCGAGATCGATCACCACAAGATTCTGTCGGCAAACATGCTCGTGACGCAAGAAACAACAGTAAATTCGGGATCGGGCTGTGGAAGTCACAACCTTCTGCGCGGGCCCGATGCGTAGCGTTGTAGGGGAAGCGCCCACGCCGGGCGCCTCCGCAGCACCCGAGGGGGCGAGGCAGATGATCGTCGGGGTACCGACGGAGGTCAAGGACAACGAGCACCGGGTGGGGCTCACGCCCGGCAGCGTGGCCGAGCTGGCTGCACGTGGTCACGTGGTACTCGTGCAGTCCGGCGCCGGTCTGGGGATCGGCGCGGCCGACGCCGACTACGAGGCCGTCGGGGCCAAGCTGGTGGACACCGCAGCCGATGTCTTCGCCCCGGCCGATCTCATCGTCAAGGTGAAGGAGCCCCAGGCCGGGGAGCGGGCCATGCTCCGCCCCGGGCAGACCCTGTTCACCTACCTGCACCTGGCTCCCGACCCGGCCCAGACCGCCGACCTGGTGGCCAGCGGAGCCACCTGCGTGGCCTACGAGACCGTCACCGATGCCCGCGGTCACCTGCCCTTGCTGGCCCCGATGTCGAAGGTGGCCGGCCGTCTGGCCGTGCAGGCCGGTGCCCACTACCTCGAGAGCGCCCACGGCGGCGCCGGCATCCTGCTGGGTGGGGTGCCCGGTGTGGCTCCGGGCAAGGTGGTCATCATCGGTGGTGGTGTGGTCGGGGAGAACGCGGCCCAGATCGCCGTGGGCATGGGCGCCGACGTCACCATTCTCGATCGCAGCAACGATGTGCTCGATCACCTGTCGGCTCGCTTCGGTACCTCGGTGCGCACGATGTACTCCACCGGACACACCCTGGACGAAGCCGTGACCGGCGCCGACCTCGTGATCGGCGCCGTGCTGGTGCCCGGTGCCGCGGCCCCCCGTCTGGTCAGCGCCGACATGGTGGCGCGCATGCGGGCCGGTTCGGTGCTCGTGGACGTGGCCATCGATCAGGGTGGCTGCTTCGAGACCTCGCGGCCCACCACGCACTCCGATCCGGTGTTCATCGTGGACGACGTGGTCCACTACTGCGTCGCCAACATGCCCGGCGCGGTACCCCACACCTCGGCTCACGCCCTCAACAACGCCACCCTGCCCCTGGTGTTGGCGCTGGCCGACAAGGGCACCGGCGATGCCCTCCGGGCCGACGTGCATCTGGCCCACGGTCTCAACGTGGCGGCCGGTCGGGTCACCGAACCGGCAGTGGCCGCCGCCCTGGGCTACGACCTGCTCCCCGTCCGCGAGGCGTTGGCCCTGCTCTGAGCCGGGCCGACCCGCCCGGTCGTTCAGGCGGCGGGTGCGGGGGGCTTCGGCGGATCGGCCCGCTCGGTGGGTTCGGTCGGCGTGGTGGTGTCGGGCCCGGCGGGCAGTTCCACGGCAGTCACCGCACCGTCGCGGATCTCGGCGATGAGCTCCACCTCGGTGCCTGCGGCCGGTGGGAGCAGTCCTTCGACCTCCGACGTGGCGGCCTCCAGGTCGGCAATGACACCGGCGATGCGGCGATGACTCGTGGCCAGGGCCCGCAGCCGCCCGGCGTCGCGGTGCCGCCCGGCCAGGGTGGCGAGGGGCTGCTGGAGCCGGTAGAAGTCGCCGCGGGTGGAACTGGCCGCCTCCTCCAACAGCCGTTGGGCATCGGCGCCATGACCGTCGGCCGCCACCACCAGGGCGGTGATGGTGGCCAACCGTCCTCGCACCAGCACGCTGTCGAGGTAGAGCAGCATCTCGCGCTGGAACTCGTCGGGATCGTCGATGGCCTCGGCCACCACCGAGCCGGCCGCCATCTCGCCATCGGTGGTGGTCACCCGGTCGAGGAACTCCGACACCGGCCGGGCCCGAGCGTGGTGGAGGGCGTTGACCTGCACCCGGGTCTGGGCCAGCTCCAGGCGGAGCTGGTCGGGGATGGCGCCCTGGCTGGCGCTGTGCATCACCAGCTCGAGCAGCTCGTTGGCCGCGGCCAGCGCACCGTGATCATCGTGTTGGAGGCGGGTGACCACCGCGGAGATCTTGCGATCGATCTGTGAGATCGATCGGGCCAGATGTTGCTGTTGTACCAGCGACAGCGCGGCGGCGCCGGCCGTCAGGACCGTCAACGGCGACGGGGTGAGCGCCGTGCCGAGCCGGCCCAGCTCCATCAGTCGGTCGCCGCCCAACGTGGCCGGGTCGGCGCCCACCAGCGCTCCAGGCGACAGCGACACCAGGTAACGGCCCGAGATGTCGGCCTTCATGGGGCGGGCGGCCCGCACCAGAGTGGACAGGGCCGAGGTCACCAGCGGGGTGGCCACGGTCGGACGGCTGCTGATGGTCGTGGCGAGGGACCGCACTCGCGCCACCGGCTGGGACACGCCGTCGGCCCACAGCTCGAGCTCGCCCTCCACTGCCCCCGGTCGGGCGACGAGTACCGGGCGATCGGCGGGCGGCGGGTCGTCCAGCACGGCCAGGTCGCCTCCGTCGGATCGGGGCTGGTCGGCCGACGGTGTGCGCCGCAGCGCCCACACGGCCACCGCGATCGCCATCAGGGCGACGATCAGGGCCAGGGCGGTGACCGCTTCGAGCATGCGATCAAGGTAGTGGGGCGAGATCGCCGACAGCGGCGCGAGTAACGTCGACACCAGCGGCCGGGGGGACGTCGACATGAGGATGCATCTGGCGGCGGCGGGAAGCGCACTGCTGATGCTGGCGGGGGCCTGCACCGACTCCACTGACGACGCGTCGACCTCGTCCTCGGTGCCGGTGTCTGCTTCGGCCCCGGTTCCCTCGTCCACCGAGGCGCCGACGTCGACCACTGCGCCCGTGCCGCTGACTGCGTCGTTTCGCGGGGTCAGCGCCGAGGCCATCTCGGTGGGGGTCGCCATCGTCGACCTGGACGAGCTCAACCAGTTGGGGTTCGTGGACTTCACCCACGGCAACAAGGAAGCGATCTACCAGGCGCTGTTCGACGAGCTCAACGAACAGGGCGGGATCCTCGGCCGACGCCTCGACCCCGTGTACGAGACGATCCTGCCCATCGCCAACACGGCCGGTGAGGAGGCGTGCCTTCGGCTCACCGAGGACCACGAGGTGTTCGTCGTCCTCGGCATCTGGATCGGCGAGTCGGTGCTGTGCGTCACCGACGACCACGAGACCAACTACATCGGCCACCAGACCAGTCAGTCCATGATGGATCGCAGCGTCGCCGTGCTGGCCTCACCCGACATCAATCCCGAGCGCCGCCTGGAGGCGCTGCTGTCGGTGTTGGGCCAGACCGGTCGCCTCGATGACGAGACGGTGGGCATCCTCACCCAGACCACCATGGAGGACTCGGTGCGGTCCGAGGCCGTGCCCCGGCTGGAGGGCCTGGGCGCGTCGGTGGGAACCGTGGGGGTCATCACGTCGGCCGATGACGCGGTGGCCGCCGGCGCCGAGCTGGCCACCTTCGTCGAACGGTGGCAGAGCGAGGGAGTCACCACCGTGCTCTTCCTCGGTGCCACCGCGCAGGATCAGGTGCCCGAGACGGTGGATGCCATGGGCGACATCACCAAGATCAGCGACGACCCCGAAGTGGCCCGCCAGCTGGCCGCCAGTTCGGGGCGGGCCGATGCCTACGCGGGCATGATCACCATGAACGGCCTCAACTCCACCACCCGCGAGCAGTTCGACGAGCCGCTGCTCCAGGAGTGCTTCGACATCGTCGTCGACCAGCTGCCCGAATTGGACGAGGTGGTGCCGCCGAGCGAGGTGGTGGACGGCGACCCCGACTGGTACACGGGCATCCGTGATGCCTGCACCAACCTGGCGGTGCTCGTGGCCGGCGCGACCGCGGCCGGACCCGAGCTCACCAACGACACCTTCCGTACGGGTATCGAGTCGGTGGGGTCGGTGGCCATCCCCGGCAAGGTGTTCTCGTCACTGGGACCGGGGAAGTACGACGCCGAGGACGGCTTCCGACTGTACGAGTTCGACCCATCGGTGGGCGAGGACGGCGCCTTCGTGCCCCAGTCCGACATCGTGGACGTGACCCAGGGGTGACGTAGCCCTGGATGATGTGACACCGGGCGCGACCTCGGCCTAGAAACACCTGGAAGCAACGCGAGGGAGACCCATGGCCGAGCAATTCCTGACCATCGACAACCTGCGCAAGGTGTGGCTGTCGGTCGACGCCCTGTTCACCGGGCTGAGCGACGACGAGTGGCGCACCCAGTCGCTGTGCCCCGACTTCGATGCTCGTGGCATCCTCGATCATCTGGCCGGGGTGGAGTACGTCCTCTGGGGTTGGCGGCCCAACGGGCTGGAGAACCCGCCGCCGTTCGAGAAGATGGGCGACTTCGTGGCCGAGACGGCCAAGCTGACCGGGCCGCAGCTGCTCGACCGTGCCGAGGCACTGATGCACGACCGGCTGCGCGAGCTCGAGGCCATGAGCCCCGAGGAGTTCGGTGGGCCGTCGCTGACCCCGGCCGGCGCCGGGACCTACGACCGGTTCATGGAGATCCGGGTGTTCGACTTCTGGGTGCACGAACGGGATCTACGCACCCCGCTCGGCCGCCCCACCGACGACGGCGGCCCCGAGGCGGCGATGGCGTTGTCCGAGGTGCACCGGTCGCTGGGCTACATCGTGGGCAAGAAGATCGGCCTTCCCGACGGCATGAGCATCCGGTTCGCGCTCACCGGCGGCGTCGAGACCGACCTCTACGCGGCCGTCGACGGCCGGGCCGCGGTGGTCGATCACGTCGACGATCCCGATGTGGTGGTCACGTCGGACTTCGTGACCTTCATGCAGTTGGCCTGCGGCCGCATCGACCCCGAACCCCAGATCGAGGCCGGCCTCATCAGCTGGAGCGGCAACGACGAGTGGGGCGCCAAGGCCGCCCGCAGCCTGGCCTACACCATGTAGCTGGCTGACCTGGCCCACACCATCCGGCCGGCTGACACGAGGCTGACACGAT
>JAOUEE010000270.1 GCA_029858875.1 Acidimicrobiia bacterium | reverse complement strand
GATGACCTCGGTGATCGACTCGGGCTCGATGCGGGCCAACAACTCCTTCACCCGCAGCTGCTCGGGCCCCACGCCGTCGATGGGACTGATCGCTCCCTGGAGCACGTGGTAGCGACCACGGAACTCCTGGGTCCGCTCGACGGCGACGATGTCGCGTGGATCCTCGACCACGCACAGCAGTCCGCCATCGCGACGATCATCGGCGCAGATGCCGCACAGGCTGCCCTGCTCGGCGATGTTGAAGCAGCGATCGCAGAAAGCGATCCGGGCCTTGACCTCGGTGATGGCGTCGGCCAGCCGGGCCGCATCCTGAGGCGCCACCTTCAACAGGTGAAAGGCGATGCGCTGGGCCGACTTGGGGCCCACCCCCGGCAGTCGGCCGAGCTCGTCGATGAGATCCTGCACCGGACCCGCATAGACCGAGCTCACTCGTTCGATCCGCCCAACAGGCCACCGAGGCCACCCAGGTCGAGTCCCTCGAGGTCGAGGCCACCGAACGCCCCTTCCTGGTTCGCCGCCAACCTGGTCGCCACATCACGCAAGGCAGCCAGCACCAGGTCCTCGAGCATTTCGACATCAGCCGGATCGACCACACCGGGGTCGATGCGTATCGACTGGAACTCGAAGTTGCCATTGGCCACCACGACGACCTTCCCGCCGCCCGCCGAGCCCTCCACATGGGTGGCGGCCGCCTCGGCGCTGGCCGCCATGATGTTCTGAGCCTGCTCAAGCAGACCCGAGAGGTAGTCCACCGGCGGCTCGTCGTCGGACATGGTGGATTCGTCTTCGTCGGACATGGTCGCTCCCTGGGTCAGGACTGATCGGCTTCGGAGACCTCGGTGGCGTCGGGCCACACGGTGGTGATCTGAGCCAGCGTGCCGGTGTCGGACGCCGGGGCATCGACCAGCGCGTCGAGGTCGACGACTTCATCGTGGTCATCGCCATCATCGATCACCGGAGGCTCATCGCTCGGAGGCGCAGTCGGCGGCGCGTCACCGGAGCCGCCTTGGGATGCACGGTCCACCACCCGCACCTGCAGGCTCTGACCGAAGTGCTCGGAGAAGGCCCGGCCCACTTCGTCGGCGGCTTTCACGCAGCGCTCCCGCAGGGCGCCGGCGGGCACGAACTCGATCCCGCCGGAGCTCGCACCCACGAAATCGCCGGCCTCGAACAGGGCGCCGGTCTTCTTGGACAACGACGCCTTCACCGGGCCGGCCCAGGCCTGGCCCACCTGCTCGAGGGTCGGCATCGCGGCGTCGGTGTTCGCGACTGGCTGGTCGGGGGGTGGAGCATCGTCGAAGGGCGGTGGTTCTTCCCGCTCGTCGTCGGCCGGCGGTGGCTCGAGGGGAGGCGGCTCGGGATCGGTCGTCGCCGCAGGAGGTGCCGCACCCGTCGATGACTCGGGCGGTGGCGGGCCGGGAGCCGCGGGAGGTGGAACCGCGGCCGACTGATCGGTCGGCGCCGGCCGAGCCCCGGTGTCCTTGCCCTTCCGTGCGAGGGCGGCGCGAGCACCGTCGGCTGGACCACCGGTGCGCTTGGGCGGTGCGGGTGGCGGTGCCGAGGTCGCCGGGTCGGCCGGCGCGTCGTCGGCGACGGTCGCCGGCACCGGCGGTGGGGCCGACGGGGTACGAGTCGGCGCCGCGGTGGTCGGCGTCACGCCCGAGTCGATCCGCTCTTCGAGCTGGGCCAGGCGTCGGGCCAGTCCCTCGACCGAAATGTCGGCGTCGGCTCGGGTGAGCCGCACCAGGGCCACCTCGAGGTCGATGCGGGGGTCGGGCGACTGGCGCATGTCGACCAGCGCAGTGCCCAACACTTCGAGGGCGCGGGTGAGCACCGGTGGTGACAACCGGGGGGCGTACTGGTCGGCCTGCCCGCGTTGTTGTGGTGACAGCTGGCTGAGCGGCGCACCCATGGAGGTGAGGAACACCGCTCGCAGGGCGTCGATGAGCGTCTCGCCGATGACCCGCGGATCGCGGCCCTGCTCGACGGCCCCGGCCACGGTGGCAATGGCGACGGCGGCATCATCGTCGGCCAGCGCCTGGAGCAACGACGCAGTCGAGGTGTCGTCGTGGGCCACGCCCCCGGCGGCCACCACCTGATCCAGAGCTGAAAGGGTGTCGCGGGCCGATCCCCCGCCGGCGCGCACCACGTAATCGATGGCGTCGTCGTCCACCTGGAGGTCGGCATCGTCGATGATCCAGCGCACGTGATCGGCCAGCTCGTCGGCCCCCAGCAAGGTCAGCTCGAGGTGCTGGGTGCGGCTGCGGATGGTGGCCACGACCTTGTGGGGTTCGGTGGTGGCCAACACGAAAACCACGTGCTTGGGGGGTTCCTCCAGGGTCTTCAGCAACGCATTCTCGGCGCCCTTGGACAGCATGTGGACCTCGTCGAGCAGGTACACCTTGTGGCGCCCAGGGGTACCCAGGTTGACCTTCTCGATCAGGCGGCGCATCTCTTCGACGCCGTTGTTGGAGGCCGCATCGAGCTCGTGGAGGTCGAACGAGGTGCCGGCGTCGATGGCCAGGCACGAGTCGCAGGTGCAGTCGGGCTCGCCGTCCACCGGGTTCTCGCAGTTGAGGACCTTGGCCAGGATGCGGGCCAGGGTGGTCTTGCCCGTTCCGCGGGGCCCGCTCAGCATGTAGGCGTGACCCACCCGGTCTTCGCGCACCGCGTTCTGGAGGGCGGCGATGACGTGCTGTTGACCCCGGACATCGCCGAATCGGCCGGGTCGGTAGCGCCGGTAGAGCGACTGGTACTCCATCGTTGCGGAGCCTACCCAGCCCGACCCAGGTGTTCTGGCGTCCGCCACCGATCTTGCTGGGCCCATGGCGCTGCGGCCACCATCACCACAGCCAGAACGGGAGGGCGCGCGACATCTGCGCATGAGCACCACGAAGTGGTGCGAACTCGCAGCGCGACATCTGCGCATGAGCACCACGAAGTGGTGCGAACTCGCAGCGCGGGAGGGCCCGCTCTCGAAAGTGACGGCCAGGCGATCTGCGGCACACCGGGGGTTTCGCTGAGAGCTGCTGCCTTCCGGCCCTGACCCGATTCACGATCTCCAGTTGCACAGGACCCGACCGTCACATTCCAGAGCGGGCCGCTGACCAGGATAGCGGCCTCGGGCCCGACCTGACCAGGGTTGTTCGTCGGGGAGATCCCGCCGGCCCGCTACCCTGGCCGGGTCCTGATCGCTCGTCGGTCAGCGTCCGGAGGAGTGCGAGAGCGGCCGAATCGGCACGCTTGGAAAGCGTGTGTAGGGCAACCTACCGTGGGTTCGAATCCCACCTCCTCCGCATCTTCGGCGCTGCGATAATCCGCAGCGCTCGGTCCTTACTCAGCCTCGGTTCGAACGCTGTCCCACCAGGACCGCTGCTCGGCTGACCACGGCATCGCCCCCTGTCATCAGCGGTTTCTGGGCCGGGACAGCGAGAGGAGAGAACGACACCGGTTCGAACTTCGGCGGTCAGAGGTCGCGTTCTGCAGTGGCCCGGCGACGTGCATCGGCCTGAACCTCGAGTGGGCTTCAGCCGGTAGGACCCGTGCCCGCTCGCCGGAACTGGGCACAAGCCGCAACGTTTCCGACTGGGGGCACGATCGGCCCTCCGAGCAGCGGAACGGTCACTGGCAGTGCGCAAGAAGTGCCGCATCGGACCGGTTGCTGGCTGCCTGCGCAGAACGACCTCGTGCCCCGTGGCCGGTACCTTCGTCGACGAATGCAGATTGGTCGGCTCGACTCCCCGCTACTCGTCCGAGACCGACGGAGCACGCCAGAAGAACTCGAGCTGGATGTTTCCGGATCGCGGAAGGTGAGCATGGCATTTTGGGTGTGGTTGAACTCCTTGACACCCGAGTGCTCGACGCCGAGGTCGTCCAGCGTGGACCCGCACGCCACCAGATCGTCGCGTTCGGCGACGACGAATTCGAGGTGGTCGAGGCCCGTCTGGAACTCGCTGAACTGTGTGGTCGTAGGTCTGGCGCATGCCGAGGAGTCGGGTGTACCAGGCAGCGCTTCGTAGCGGGTCGCGGACGGAGAGCGTCATCTCCAGGCGGCCAGTGATCGCAGGCATCGCTGGATTCTTTCATCAGTCGCTCAGCGGATCGCGTTCCCGACGCGCCGGTCGTCGGCGCATGTCGACACCACCGGCCCGGTCACCGAGCCGCCCCGACCCGCCGATCGACGTCGGCAACACCACTCCGGCTTCAGCTCGTCGGCGTCGCGCCGTGGTCTGCCCCGGACCCGGTCCTCACACCGGAGGACATTGTGCCCTACCCGCGACCGCTGGCGACCATCAGAATGGGGCGATCATGCCCGACCGCCCTCGCAACCGTCTCCCGGCTGGATCCACGCCCTGGGACCCGCTCAACGGGTTCCGGATCGGCGTCCTGGCCGGGGGATTGGCCGGAGCCGGAGCCTTGGCCGTCGCGGGCAGTGGCGGGGTGTGGCTGGTGCTCGGGCCGGCCGCCGTCGGCGGAGCGATCGGCTACTGGACCGAGAAACGACGTCAGCGCAACCGCCGACCGTGACCGGTCGCCGGCGCGTTCAGCCCGAGAACCCGGCGAGATCAGCCTGGGTGATGGCGCCCAGCTGGGTGAAGGCCGACCAGGGTCCGGTGACCTCGTAGGTGGTCCCCGGATCGCGCTGCGAGCTGAAGTAGAGGCGCGTGCCCGATGGATCGAAGGCGGGACCGCAGATCTCCGAGGTGGGATTCTCGTCGATCCGGACCACGGGGAAGGTCGAACCGTCCGCCCGCAGGAGGACGATCTGCATGTCGCCGCCATCCTCGGCGACGTAGACCACACCCGTGCGTGAGGTGACCAGGTTGTCGACACCGCTGAGCACGCCGTTCACCTGGATGTCGTCGTCGTAGATGATGGCCAGGGCGTTGGCCACCGGGTCGTAGCGCCACACCCGGTTGTCGCCCTTCGTGGTGAAGGCGACACCTCCCGCGACGATGTCGATGCCCTCGCCACCGTTGAACCGCTTGGTGTCGGCCACCTGGTTCCTGGTGGCGACCGGATTGCCCGCCGGGTCGGGGACCTCCACCCAGGCGAGTGGTCCGCTGACCGGCTCGGTGAGGATCTCGAGGGTGCCCGACGACAGGTCCCCCCAGGTGTCGGGGACGAAGCGGTACAGGCCCCCAT
>JAOUEE010000022.1 GCA_029858875.1 Acidimicrobiia bacterium | reverse complement strand
CGACGATGGCCTGCTTCCAGTTGTCGTGGATGGGCGATTCGGCGGCCGACACCATGCGGGTGCCCATCTGGATGCCCTCGGCCCCCAGTGCGAAGGCGGCGGCCATGGTGCGACCGTCCACCATCCCGCCGGCCGCGATGATGGGCACGTCCAGCTTCGACGCCACCAGAGGCAGCAGCACCATCGTGGAGACGGGGTCAGGGTTCTTGAAACCGCCGCCTTCTCCCCCTTCCACGACCAGGCCGTCGACCCCGGCGTCCACGGCCTTGCGGGCGCCGCGCAAGGTGGGCACGACGTGGAAGACGGTGAGGCCCGCCTCCTTGAGCGGTTGGGTGTACCTGGTGGGCGACCCGGCCGAGGTGGTCACGAAACGCACACCCTGGTCCACCACGAATTGGACGATGTCGGGATCGCGCACGAAGGCCTGGGCGATGTTGACGCCGAACGGCTTGTCGGTGAGGTCGCGCATCTTGGCGATCTCCCCCTTGACCACGTCGAGCTCACCCGACGACGTCTCGATGATGCCCAGTCCGCCGGCCTCGCTCACCGCCGACGCCAGCTGGGCCCGAGCGATCCAGCCCATGGGTGCCTGCACGATCGGGATCTCGATCCCGAGCATCTTGGTGATCCGATTGGCGAACATCACCCGAATCTACGACCTGCCACCGGCAACGGGTCGGAGCCGGCTACCGGTCAGGGCCAGATGCCCCGTTGGTCATAGACCTGGGCCAGGCGCTCGATGGCCACGATGTAGGCGGCCTCTCGGCGGGTGCAGTGGTGCCGCTCACGGGCCCGGTCGACATGGTCGCAGGCATCCCACAACTGTTGGCGCAAACGGTAGTCGACCTCGCTCAACGGCCACTGCTGGCTCACCTTGTTCTGGACCCACTCGAAATACGAGACGATCACCCCCCCGGCGTTGGCCAGGACGTCGGGAATCACGACCACGCCACCGTCGACCAGCTGCTGTTCGGCGTCACGGGTGGTGGGGCCGTTGGCGCCCTCGACGATGATCTGGGCCTTGAGCCGCTCGATCCGTTCGGGGGTCACCTGGTTCTCGATGGCGGCCGGGACGATCACGTCCACGTCGGCCGAGAAGAACTCCTCGGTGCTGATGGTGTCGGCGTGGCGGTACCCGGACACCCCACCGGCCTCGCTGACATGGCGCCACAGATCCTCGGGGTCCAGCACGGCGTCCTCCACCATCACCGCACCCGTGTGGTCGGCCACCGCCACGATGTGGGCTCCCATGGCGTGCAGCTCACGCGCCGTGTGCTCGCCCACGTTCCCGAAGCCCTGTATGGCCACACGCAGCCCGTCGACCGTTCGATCCTCGTTCTCGAGATGGTGGGCCAGACAGATGGCCACGCCGGTCCCGGTGGCCTTGTCACGACCCAGCGAGCCACCACAGGCGACGGTCTTGCCGGTGACCACCCGCTTGACGTTCTGGCGATCCAATCCGTTCACGGAGTTGGCGTAGGTGTCCATCATCCACACCATCGTCTGGGCGTTCGTGCCGAGGTCGGGGGCCGGGATGTCGTGCTCGGGACCGATGTTGTTGCCCAGCGCGTGGGTGAAGCGACGCACCACTCGAGACATCTCCTCGTCGCTGCGTTCGGCCGGGTCGATGGTGACACCACCCTTGGCCCCGCCGAAGGGCACGTTCACCAGCGCCGTCTTGAACGTCATCCAGGTGGCCAGTGCCTTGACCTCGTCGAGGTCGACGTCGGGACTGAATCGCATGCCCCCCTTGTAGGGACCGAGCACGTTGTTGTGTTGGATCCGGTAGCCGCGAAACAGCTCGAAACGGCCATCATCGAGCTGAACGGGGAAGTTGACGATCACTTCGTTCTTCGGGGAACGCAGCAGGACCCGGTAGTCGTCTCGCAACCCGATGAGGTCGGCGCCCCGTTCGATCTGGGCCTGGGCCATGGCGAACAGGCTCATACCTCACCATCCTGTCCGAGGGCCGCGGCGACGCGACGGGTCTCGCCGATGCGGGCGGCGATGAACCAGATCGTGCCGAACACCAGGATCGGCCCCCAGAAGTACCAGTCCCAGCGATCCTCGATCTCGTAGGCCAGCGCCCGCCCGAAGGCCAGCGCCACCAGCGCGGTGGCTGCCACCTGTCGGCTGGCGCGGTACCGCACCCACCCCAGCTGCTCGGCCACGAACTCGAGGGTGCCGATGATCGAGAGGCCCCAGATGATCGGCGTGTCGAGCTCGGCGGGCCAGGGCGGCCAGCCGGCGAGGGACAGGGCCGTCACGACGAGCGACACCCCGTACAGCGTGAGGCATCGACGACAGACATGGCGGCCGCGGATCACGACACACCTGTCGAGCTGATCGGGCCGATGGTGACTCAGCCACAGGCCCTTGCGAGCCTGCTCCTCACGACGCCGCTTCTCGATGGCGGCGAGCGCGTCGTCGAAGCGAGCCTCGAACGGGTCCCCTGGGGCATGTCCGGCCATCGCCTCCCTATCGGCACCACGGCCCTGACCGTGAGGCTTGTGGCCCGTCCTCCGGTGCGTCACGGGTCATGACCCTGCTCTACCGTGGCCGCTCATGAGTGAGCTCGACACCGCCGAGGAGATCGTCGCCGTCGCCGCCGAGGTGGTCGCCTCCGGTGTGGATGCCCTGGCCCAATGCGATCTCGACGACCAGCAGCTGCTGGCCTACGACGTGGCCCACGCGGCGTCGGCGGTGGAGGCCTGTCGCAGCGTGTTGGCCTACGGCCGCCACGGCGACCACGAGGCCGCCCTGGCGTGTGTCTACGTGGCCGATGTGGCCCACGACCTGGCCGGACGGACGTTCGGATGCGAGTCGGCGTGGGGTATCACCGACAGCGCAATGGCCACCACACGCGATTTCGTCGGTCGCAATCGCCGCATCGATGCCCTCGCCCGCCTGGCCTCCGATCCCGGTCCTGCCCATCTCGACGACGACTTCAGCCTGGTGGCCGACACGTTTCGACGCTTCGCCGAGGAGAAGATCGCCCCGGTGGCCGAGCACGTCCACCGGACCAACGGCGACGTGCCCGAGGAGATCATCAGCGGCCTGGCCGAGCTCGGCGCGTTCGGGCTCTCGGTCCCCGAGGAGTACGGCGGCTTCGCCGATGGCGGGAGCAACGACTACCTGGGCATGGTCGTGGCCACCGAGGAGCTGAGTCGGGCCTCACTGGGCATCGGTGGCTCGCTGATGACACGACCCGAGATCCTGACGCGGGCCCTGGTGCGGGGCGGGACCGAGGAGCAGAAGCAGCACTGGCTGCCCCGCTTGGCCACCGGCGAGATCATGGCCGCCGTCGCCGTCACCGAGCCCGACTACGGCTCCGACGTCGCCGGCGTGCGGGTCGGCGCGGCCCTCGGTGACGACGGCTGGCGCATCAGCGGCACCAAGACCTGGTGCACGTTCGCGGCTCGAGCCGACGTGTTGCTGCTGCTCGCCCGCACCGAACCGGGTACCACCGATCACCGCGGCCTGAGCGGTTTCGTCGTGCCCAAGGAGCGGGGGGATGGCCACGGTTTCGTCCTCACCCAGGAGGGCGGGGGTCGCATGGAGGCCCGGCCCATCGACACCATCGGCTACCGGGGCATGCACAGCTACGAGATCGCCTTCGACGACTGGCTGGTTGCCCCCGACTGCCAGATCGGCGGCGCCGACGGCCGGGGCCGCGGCTTCTACTACCAGATGGAGGGGTTCGAGAACGGCCGGCTCCAGACGGCCGCTCGTGCCGTGGGGGTCATGCAGGCGGCCTACGAGGCGGCCCGCGAGTACGCCGCCGACCGCGTGGTGTTCGGTCGGCCGATTGCCGAGTACCAGCTGACCCAGGCCAAGCTCGGCCGCATGGCCGCCATGATCCAGGCCTCGCGTCAGTTCATGTACCGGGTGGCCGAGCTGATGGCCGACGGCGACGGAACGCTCGAGGCCTCCATGATCAAGGCCTACGTGTGCCGGGCCGCCGAGTGGGTCACCCGGGAAGCCCTGCAGATCCACGGTGGCATGGGCTACGCCGAGGAGTACGCGGTCAGCCGGTACTACGTGGATGCCCGGGTTCTGTCGATCTTCGAGGGGGCCGACGAGACGCTTTGCCTGAAGGTGATCGCTCGTCGACTCCTCGCCGACCGCTGATCGCTGTCGCGATGGATGCGGCTCCAGCCCCGTGACAACCTGAGCGCCGTGGATGCCATCCCGAGAAGCCTGGACGCCATCGAGCCCCGGTGGCTGACCGATGCCCTGCGCGCGGCCGGGCACGAGAGTCCCACCGTCGAGTCGGTCTCGGTCACGCCGATGGCGGGCGTGGTCGGGGCACTCGGCGAGGTCGGGGTGCTCGACGTCACCTACTCCGAGACGGGCGCTCTACCGGATCGCTTCGTGGCCAAGTGCCCGCTCGATGACGACCAGGCCCGGCTCTACAACAGGATCATGCAGAACTACACGCGGGAGAGCGGCTTCTACCGAGATGCGGCTGATGCCGTCGGGCTGTTGCTGCCACGGTGCTACATCAACGCCATCGACGACACCGGCGACCACGCCGTCCTGATCCTCGACCACATCAGTCCGGCGGAGGCCGGCGACATCCTCCGAGGAACATCGTTCGACCAGCTGCGGTCTCTGGTCGTCGACCTGGCCTCCATGCACGGCCGGTTCTGGATGGATCCCCGCCTGCACGACCACGACTGGGCCTTCGACTGGTCGACGCCATCGTTCCTCGCCGGTATCCAGGTCACGGCACACGGTTGGGCGGCCTTCACCGCGGCCGAGCCCGACTACCTCCCCGCCGATCTGCACGACGTCCTCGCCGCCACATGGGTGAACGACACCGAGACCTGGCTGGCCCGCTATGACGAGCGGCCGTGGACGCTCACCCATGGTGACTACGAGCTCGACAACATGATGTTCCGACCCGACGGATCGGTGGTGATCCTCGACTGGCAGACGGTGATGCGCACCTTCCCCGGGCTCGATCTCGGCTGGATGTTGGCCTGCTCGGCCGACGAGGCCGCCATCGAACGGGAGACCGAGCTGTTCGACGCCTACCGCGACGAACTCCTTCAGGCCGGCGGCCCGGCCCTCAGCGCGGACGACGTGGCCGAGGACTGCGCCTGGGCCATGCTGTATCACCTCACCGGCCAGACCGTGACCAATACGGTGACCTACCCGGACACCGAGACCGGCCACCGGGCCCGCGCCCGCTTTCGGCACATGCTCGACGGCTGTCGGGCCGGTGCCCTGCGTTGGGACACCGCAGGGCGCATCGGCGAGTATCTGTGATCTCCGACGGCACGCGAGGCATCTGACCGCAATGGACCTGATCATCATCCGGCATGGCCGACCCGAGCGCGACGAGCGCGAGGAGCACGAGGGCACAGCGGACCCCGAGCTGTCCGAGCTGGGCCGACAACAGGCCGAAGCCACCGGCGCGTTCCTGCTCGACGAGGACATCCACCACATCGCGGCCAGTCCCATGCGCCGGGCGCACCAGACCGCGCTCCCCCTGGCCGGCCTCCGCTCGCTCGAGGTCGAGCTGGTCGAGGGCCTCAGGGAGGCCGACCACTACAGCTCCAGCTATGTGCCCGAGGACGAGCTCACACCCGACCACGAGATGTACCGGCTCTTCACCGAGGACCCGATGGCCATCTTCGAACCGCATGGCGGCGTCGACGCCTTCCAGCAGACCGTCGTCGACTCGTTCGAGTACCTGATCCAGTCCAATGCCGGTCGTCGGGTCGCGGTGTTCTGCCACGGCATGGTCATGGGGGTGTATCTCCGGTCGATGCTCGGTCACCGGGACCCGTACAAACTCACGGCCGACTACTGCGGGATCATGCGGGTGAAAGCGTCGTCCAGCGGTATCCGCAGCGTGGCCAGCGTGAACGAGACTGCCCACGTCCGCCATCTCCTGTGAACCGACGCCGCGCTCTATAGGGTGTCGGCCCACACCCAGCGAGGAGCAGCCATGAGCAACGCCGCCAAGTACCACGAGGCCCAGTCGGCCAAGGCCGGCACCGAGGAAGGGGTCAGCGAGTGGTTCGAGGTCACCCAGAACCGCATCAACGCCTTCGCCGACGCCACCCTCGACCATCAGTTCATCCACATCGACCCCGAGGCGGCGGCCACCACGCCCTTCGGTGGCACCATTGCCCATGGACTGCTCACGCTGTCGCTGCTGGTGCACCTCGATGCCACCATCGAGCGCAACGACACGGTGCCCGCCGGCATCCTGATGGGCATCAACTACGGCTTCGACAAGGTCCGCTTCCTCACCCCGGTCCCATCGGGTGGGCGCATCCGCCTGCGCAGCGTCATCGGCCAGTCGGTGCTGAAGGGCAACAACGTCGACACCACCCGTTCGATGACCGTCGAGCTGGAGGGTTCGGACAAACCGGCCATGGTCGCCGACTGGATCACCCGAGCGGTCTTCGACAGCTGACATCGTCCCGGCCGGCCGTACCCAGCCGACCGGCAGCGGGCGCGTGTCGGGGGCTGCGACCGTGCGGCGACATGGCGGGCCACCCACAGGACCTTGGCCCCTGGCACTGACTCGACCCATGGCCGACCATCCAGGGATCGATCGCGGCGAAGGAGCCCCATGGCCGCCAACTCCGGACCACGCCAGGCGTGGACGGCCGCTGCCGTGGGCCGGTTGGTGTGGGCCATCATTTCGGTGTTCGTGCTCGAGTCCATCCTCATCGGGCTGGCCGCCGCCCCGGCCCTGGTGTTCTTCGTGTGGCATCTGGACTGGGACCTCCGACCCGAGGTGCTGCGTTTGGGAATCCTGGCGGCAGCCGCGGTCCCGGCGTACGTGATCTTCGCTCTCCTTCTGGTGCTGTTCACCGGCTTGGCCACCCGGATCACCAGGTGGCGCCCTCCCCGCGTGGCCGAGCTGCCCATCGCCGAGCTGAGCTGGGACCTCACCCGCTGGGCCCGTTACGGCATCTTGTCCCACGTGGCCCGGTCCCTCACCGGGAGCCTCCTGCGGGCGACTCCGGTGTGGGTGTGGTTCATGCGACTCAACGGCGCCCGCATCGGTCGTCGGGTGTGGGTCAACAGCCTCGACGTGGTGGATCACTGCCTGTTGGACATCGGTGACGATGTGGTCATCGGCGCCGGGGCTCACGTTTCGGGCCACACGGTGGAACACGGAGTCATTCGCTTGGCGCCGGTCACGATCGGCACGGGATCCACGATCGGCGTGAGCACCCACGTCGAGATCGGCGCCGTGATCGGCACCCACACCACCGTCGGTTCGCTGTCCATGGTGCCCAAGTTCGCTGAGCTGGCCGACCACACGACCTATGTGGGTGTACCCGTCCGCCCACTCGAACCCGCCCCCGAGGATCGTCATGACGACTGAACACCACATCCGCGACCTCGACGAGGCCCACCGAGCACCCACCATCGTGCTGGTTCCCGGACTCGACGGCACGGCCCTGCTCTTCTACCGCCAGCAACCCCTGCTCGCCCGCCAGTTCAACGTTGTGGCCTTCCCGCTGCCCGACGACCCGGACGCGGGCATGGACGACCTGGTCGACGATCTGGCCCAGCTGGCCGAGGAGCTGGACGAGGACGGGGTGATCCTGCTGGGGGAATCGTTCGGCGGCGCCTTGGCGATGAGCACCGCGTTGGCCCATCCCGAGCTCGTGCGGGGCCTCATCATCGTCAACTCGTTTCCCTACATCGAGCGCCGACTGCAACTACGCCTGGCTCCGCTGCTGTTGCGGGCCGTTCCCGCGCCGGCCATGGCCGCCGTTCGTCGGATCACCGAGAGCCGGATGCACAGCCCCCACGTCGACGACGAGGATCTCCGAGAGTTCCACGAGCGGTCCAAACAGATCGGCCGCCGCGGCTATCGCCGGCGCCTCGAGATCCTCCACCATTACGACATCCGCGGCCGGCTGATGGAGATCGACACGCCCACCCTGTTCCTGGCCGGCACCGAGGACAGGCTGCTGCCATCGGTGGGCTGGGCCGATTTCATGCGGGAGCGCGTTCCCGACAGCGACATGGTGCTCCTGGACGGCTACGGCCACATCTGCCTGATCAACCACGATCTGGACCTGCTCGATCACGTCGGTCCCTGGTGGAAAGGCGTGATCGAAGACCTGCCCCGCCCGACCCCCTCCCCCACCCGACCTCCGGACTGACCTGCGCCGAACCCCGAACCGGTCGCCAACCATGTCGCCTCATCGCACGACCATCTCGGTGGTTGGGATTCGGTGGTGCGGGACGGTCAGGGTTCGCGCGTCAGCACAGATCGGTGAAGAACACCACCAACTCGCTGGTCGTGTGGGCATGGGCATCGGGTGTCGGGCCGATGCGACGGCACCGGGGCTCTCCCGTCGAGCCGGGAGTAGGCCAGGTCGGGGACCAGCAGGCCGAGCGCGCCGGCCACCGGCGTGAGGATCTGGCACCTGTTCACGGCATCGGCGCGGTCTCGCCGGTCGTCGGGACGGTCATGGCGCGGCGAGGTGGCCTTGCACGGTGGCGGCCAGCACCGCCACACCGACTCCGATGGCCCGTTCGTCGACATCGAAGTGGCCGGCGTGCAGGTCGAGGCGGGGACCGTGATCGTCGGGGTCGTGGGTGCCGAGCCGGATGTAGCACCCCGGCACCTCGCGCAGATACCAGGCGAAATCGTCACCCCCCCAGCTCTGGACGGCCTCGGTGGTGGTCGCCGGTCCCAGCACGGCGTGGGCAGCCTCGCGCACTCGACCCACCGCGACATCGTCGTTGGACACCGGCGGCACGCCGTGGGTGTAGCGCACCTCGCAGTGCGCGCCCACGGTCGCGGCGATGGCCCGTGTCTCGGCCGGCACCACGTCGGACAGGGTCTCCCAGACATCCAGTGACGGGGTGCGAACCGACGCCCGGAGCAGGGCGTGGGTGGGGATGACATTGGCGGCCTCGCCGGCGTGGACCGCACCGAACACCACCTTGATGGGTGTCTCGGTGCCGACGCGGGCTTCGACGCGCCCGGGCAGCTGCGAGATGACCGCCGCCGCCAGGGACACGGTGTCGATGGTCAGCTCGGGGCGGGCGGTGTGTCCGCCAGGTCCCGACAGCTCGATCTCGACCATGTCGGCGGCCGAGGTGATGGGCCCAGCCCGCAGCCCGATCAGGCCGACGTCGAGCTTGGGATCGCAGTGCACGCCGTAGATGGCTTCAACACCGTCCAACCCTCCGTCGTCGATCACGTCGAGGGCGCCACCCGGGACCCGCTCCTCGGCCGGCTGGAAGATCAGCCGGAGCCCGGGCGCATCCTCCGGCCACTGATGGGCGAGGAACAGGCCGGCCCCGAGTACCACCGTGGAGTGCACGTCGTGGCCACAGGCGTGGGCCACGCCGGCGTTCTGGCTCCGGTAATGGACCTGGTCCTTCTCGTCGGCGATCGGGAGGCCATCGATGTCACCTCGAAGGGCGATCAAGGGGCCACCACTGCGACCAACGTCGCAGATCAGGCCCGTTCCCGAGCGGACGATGCGGGGACGGAGGCCGGCGACCTCCAGCCGCTCGGCGATGAACTCGGTGGTGGCGTGCTCCTCGCCGCTGACCTCGGGGTGCGCGTGCAGGTGCCGCCTGATCGCCACCAGCTCTTCTTCGTGCTCGGTCATCCAGCGGGCCAGTGGGAGGGCCTCGGAGGCAGCCTCGCTCACGCCGGCTCCCCGGAATCGAGTTGGCGTGCAAGGTCGGCGACGATGTCTTCCAGCGAGCCGCCGGCCTCGGTGATCCGACGCTGCCGCAGGTATCCCGGCCCGATCGACCACAGCTCGAGGGTGTCGGCCAGCTCGGCGGCGGCGCCGAGGCGACCAGCCGTGGGCGCCAGGTCATGGACCAGCTTCTCCAGCAGGTCGCGAGCGGGGACGCGTCGGCCCCGGTCATCGACGATGAGCTCGGCATCGATGCCGTGACGAGCAGCCAACCAACGGTTCTCGCGCACGGACCACTCGCGAGGCGGCGGCCCCAGCTCTCCGGCGTCGATCTTCTCGCTGAGGTGGGCGACCAGGCTCTGGGCCAGGGCGGTGAGCGCGGTGACTTCGCGCAGCGTCGGGGTGGCATCACACATGCGGAGCTCGACGGTGCCGAAGTCGGGGTGGGGTCGAACATCCCACCAGACCTCACGAATCGAGCTGATGCAGCCCGAGTGTATGAGGGTCTCCATGAACATCTCGAAATCGTTCCAGTCTCGGAGTTGCGGCGGCAGACCCGCCGTGGGGAGCGCCTCGAACACCTTCGAGCGACAGGACGCCATGCCGGTGTCCTCGGCCTCCAGATAGGGACTGGACGACGACAGGATGAGGAACAGCGGCAGGTGCCGCTGGAGCTCGTTTACGATGGCAATGGCGTGCTCGCCGCTGCGGACCCCGACGTGGATGTGGGTGCCGCAGATGAGCAGCCGTCGGGCCGTCCACTGCATCTCCTCCACCAGGGCCGCATACCGGGAGCTGGGGGTGACCAGCTGATCGCGGGCCAGGCCGAAGGGATGCGTGCCGGCGCTGATGAGCGACAGCCCGCGTTCCTGGGCCGCCGCCCGCACTTCGGCCAACGTGGACTCGAGGTCGGACCGGGCCTCGGCCGGCGTCCGACAGACGCCGGTGATGATCTCGATCGTGGACTGGAACAGCTCGTGCTTGGCCTTCGGGTGCTCGTTGTCCGGATGTCCGCGACCGAGCTCGCCCAAGATGTCGACCGCGGCATTGGCCAGGTTGCCCGTGACCGGGTCGATGACGTGCAGCTCGAGCTCGACGCCGACGGTGGGAAACGCGTTGGTGGTGAAGGGAATCTGCATGGATCTCGCCGGATGGACCTGGCCTGGGCGTTACGAAGCTAGCCGCGGCACCGGGCGCCGGTGCGCCGCTGGCTCAGACGAAGCAGCCGGCCACGAACTCCTCGAATGCCTGGAGGTCGGGCTTGATCACCAGGTGACCGTCGACCCGCTCGATGTCGAGTGCCGGGCAGAAATAGTTGCCCGACGGCGTGAAGAAGTGGGGTGAACCCACGACGCCTCGGTGCTTTCCCGTCGCCCACGAGGTCTCGACCGCGGCCCGGTCGCGATCCTCGGCTGCCGGAACGCCGAGCGATGCCGCCAACTCGGTCAACACGGCCGGATCGCCCACATTCCTACCCTGCTCGAACAGTGCGGCCCGCAGCAAGAGGCTCATGGCCTCGCCCTCGGCCAGACCCTGCCGATAGGCCGCCTCGGCCAGCGCCAGCGCGGCCAGCGTGGAGGTCGGGAACGTGTCGGCCCGGAAGCCGGCGAACAGATCGGGCGACACCTGGGCCTGCAGATCGTCGATCTCGTCCCGGATGAACTGCACGTCCATGGGCTTGCCGTTCACCAACTCGAGGGGCCAGGGGTGAACGCGCAGCGGGGCGTCGGCACCGACCTCGTCCCGTCTCTGCGTCAGGCCGCGCAGGCCAACATGCGTGAATGGGCACCAGATGTCGGCATACACCTCGATGACGGTCATGCATCGAGCGTGCCTGCGACCGACGGGGAAACGAACCGACGAAGGTCCCCAATCCTTTCCCGCGCCGGCCCGAACGGCCCGACGGCGGTCGGGACCTTTGGCTCTTGGCCCTCCGACACCAGCGCGGTAGCGTCGCCGCCGCGCCAAACCGGCGCGGCACGGTACAGGAAGAGACAACGATGCAGGATCAGCCCCGGTCAACCGTTCGATGGTCAGCAGTCCTGCTGTCACTGGCCGGGCTGGCCTTGCTGTTGTTGGGGTGTGGCGCCGAAGACGAAGTTCCCGCCGATGCCGCCGGTGGCGTGGGCACAGGGGATGTCACCGTCGACGTGGTCGCCGGTGACCTGTTCTTTCGCGGCGACCTGATCACGGTCGCCTCTGGTGCCGACCTCACGATCAACCTCACGAACGAAGGCGCCCTCCAACACGACCTTCGCCTCGACGATGCGGTGGGGACCGAAGTGCTCGACCCCGGTGGCTCGGCCACACTGGATCTCGGGACGATCGAGGAACCCCTCACGCTGTTCTGCTCCATCGAAGGCCACCGCGAGGCAGGCATGGAGCTCACGGTGGAGGTGGCCGACTTCGAGGGCGACGTGACCCAGGCAGCAGCCGATCCGGCTGAACACGACGCCGGATCCGCGGGTGAGGGTGCGGTGATCGATTTCAACGCGGTGCCCGGCGAGGACTGGAAGCCCTTCGATCCCACCCTCGAGCCGGCACCCGACGGCACCGAGCACGAGCTCACGATCGTGGCGGCCGAGACCGTACTGGAGGTCGCCCCCGGCGTGACACAGGAGATGTGGACGTTCAACGGGACCTATCCCGGGCCGATCCTTCGCGGCAAGATCGGCGACATCTTCACCATCACGGTGCGGAACGAGGGACGGCTGGGCCACTCCATCGACTTCCACGCCAGCAAGGTGGCCTGGGACGACGAGATGCGCACCCTCCAACCGGGCGAGGAGCTCGTCTACCAGTTCGAAGCCGAGTACAGCGGGATCTTCATGTACCACTGCGGGACGGCGCCGACGCTGCACCACATCGGCAATGGCATGTTCGGCGCGGTCATCATCGACCCGCCCGACCTACCGCCCGTTGATCACGAGTTCGTGGTCGTCCAATCCGAGATCTACACCGGGCCCGAGGGCGAGGCCGGTGACCTGGTGAAGATGACACGCGACGACTGGGACGCGGTGGTGTTCAACGGATACGTCAACCAGTACAAGTTCGCTCCGATTCGCGTCGAGGTCGACGAGCGGGTGCGGGTCTGGGTCATCGACAACGGCCCTTCGGAGAACTCGTCGTTCCACATCGTGGGCACGATCTACGACACGACGTACAAGGAAGGCGCCTACCTCCTCCAACCCGACGAGAGCCGGGGCGGATCCCAGGCGCTCGACCTCCAGCCGGCCCAGGGCGGATTCGTGGAGTTCACCCTCGCCGAACCAGGCTTGTACCCGATGGTCACCCACAAGTTCTCCAACGTGGGCAAGGGCGCCCTCGGACTGTTCCAGGCGGGCGAGGTGCCCGACCGCGAGAACGACGGCGTGGTCCAGGCGTCGGCCTCCTGAAGAGCGGCTGGCCCAACCGGAGATGCTCGGCGCGCGATCGCGCCGGGTGAGTACCCTCGGGCCATGCTGTCTCGCGTCGACGTCAATCTCGACTGCCGCGATGTCGACGCCCAAGCTGCGTTCTGGGTCGCAGCGCTGGGCTACTCACCGGCCGGTTCGGCGGACCAGTACCGGGCGCTGGGCCCGCCCGACGGGGTCCACGGACCCAAGCTGATCCTCCAGCAGGTTCCCGAGCCACCGCCCTCCGCCAAGATCCGCATGCACCTGGACCTCATCGTGGGCGACGACATCGAAGGCGAGGTCGCCCGCCTCGAGGAGCTGGGTGCCGTGCGGCGCAGCGAGCGCATCGACGAGGCCGAGACCGCCTGGATCGTCATGGCCGATCCCGAGGGCAACGAGTTCTGCGTCTGCGTCACCTGAGTCGGCATCTCGGCACCCGAACCAGCTGGATCAGCGACGCAGGCGATGCCCCAAGTCTCGGCGAGGGGCAGTCGGCCTCCGCTTCATCCTGGCTGCGGCTGTCGCAGACGCCGAGACGGTGGCCAGTTGTTCGCAGATCGAATCAGTCGCACGATTCGATCCGATCATCCCCGGCGGTATCGGGGACGCGGACCAGCCGACGGGACGGCTGATGCGTTGCCGATCACCGGCCGGGCCGCGACCATGACCGACGAGGCCCGTTGGCATCCGCGCAACGCTCACGTCGGATCGCTGGAGCTGCGCCCGGCTCGAACGGCAGACGCGCCGACAACCTCGGCGCGCGTGCTGCTCAGTGGCTCGAACGGCCGCGTCGCATGAAGTAGTCCACGTCCAGGTCAGCTCGGCCGGCGTAGTTGGGCTGGAGGTACTTCTGATAGCGGGCATCGGGGCCAAGCGCCGATCGGAAGAACGATGTCGAGTACAGGATCATCAGCCGCTGGGCCTCGTCGATGTCGATGAGCTCGGGAGCACACCCCTCCTCAGCCGAGCTGATCAGGAAGGCCAGCAGGCTGGGGGGCAACCCTGCGGCAACGAGGATGTCGACGAGGTCACACACGTTGGTGAACGAGTTGTGGCCACCGCCGATCACGTCGGCGCGATACGCCTCCTTCGACGAGATGAGCCGCCACGTCTCCGTCGTATTGGGATCGAGGGCCACGGTCTCGTCCAGCGTGCCGCTGAGCAGGAAGGTGGGCACATCGATGGAGGCGAGCTCCTCGTCGGAGAGGGCTCCCGCAGCCGCGGCGATCGGGAGAATGGCGTCCACCCGCTCATCGGCCGCATAGTCGCCGAATCCCGACGCGACGGCGAGTGCGGTGAACCCGCCGAACGAGTGACCGGCCACACCGATCCGCTCGGAATCGATCACGCCGGCGAAGCGGTCCGTCGGGTCGTCGGTCCACGACGTCACCTCGTCGATGACGAACGAGATGTCACGCGGCCGGTTGGCGGCGATGACGGCGAAGGGATCGGTGGTGCCGAAGAACACATCGAGAGCCGTGTTGCCGACGTGGTCGGGCGCCACCACCACGAAGCCCTGGCTGGCCAGCGACTCGAGCAACGTCCAGGACTGGGCCCGGAAGCCGCCGCTGCCGTGAGAGAACACGACCAACGGGAACGCACCCGCCGATGATGGCTCGGGGTCGGCCAGCGCATGCTCGAGCGGGTGGCTCGTGACGAACAGATCCAGCTCCGCGGGCGGCCCGACGGCGTCGACCGCATCCACGGGGTACCAGACGTCGACCGGCAGCGTGCGGTCGCCGCGCTCGCTGTCGACCATTTCGACGGTGGAGAAACCCACGTCCCACGGGCCGATGCCGTCGGGCGGACTCTGGTTCGCCTGGGCGGGGACGGCCAGGGCGGCCACGGTCAGCATGATGACGACGATGGAGGAAACGGCTCTTCTCATGGCCACGACCTTGCCACGGGCACGCCGCGCCTGACCAATGGAAACCGGATCACGAGCTGACCGCCGGCCTCGACGGAGTGCCGGGCGTGTGACCTCGAAAGGCCACGACAGACAATGGAGGTCGGCAGACCGACCTCGAACCACCGCGCGTTAGCCGAACCGAGACTGGGGGAATGACCACCGGCCCCTCGTGGATTGGCTACCGTGACCCACTCGACGCACGCGTGAGTCGACTTCGACAACGAGCGGCTGGGAGGCGGGAGATCCATGACGATCGGAGAAGATCTGCAGGGCATTCCCACCGTCGACGGCACTCCACCGGTGTTGCGGGCGAGCAACCGCCTCGCGTCGACGTACTTCGACATCCGGGACCGGGTCGTGGGTGCCGCGGTGATGATGACCGACCAGCAGCTCGCCAAGCGCGTTCCGGCCTGCCCGGGCTGGACGGTGCACGGGCTCGTCACTCATCTGGCGTCGATGCCGATGACGATCGTTGCCGGCGACATTCCCGACGAGGTCATGGCGGGCGAGGACCCGAATCCCTGGCTGGCACGACTGGTCGAGGAACACGCCGACCGGTCGATCTGCGATCTCGCCCGATGGTGGGCCAGCGAGGACGAGGCCCTCGCCGAGGTTCTCCGGGGCGCAGGGCTGCTGCTCGCTGACCTGATCACCCACGAGGGCGACCTGCACGGCGCCATCGGATCCCGGGCTCACCGCAACGCCCCCGAGTACGACGCACAGATCGACGCTGCCCTCGCCGGCGTGCAGAAGGACATCTCCGCCGCCGGACTGCCGCCGATCTGCGTCTGCACCGGCACCGTTCGCCGGTGTTCGGCCGACGGCGAACCGGGCTGGACACTGCGCACGTCGTTCTGGGAGGCCCACCGGGCGCTCAACGGCCGTCGCACACGCGAGGAGCTGCTCGCCATCGACCACGATGGCGACCCCTCCAGGTACTTCGAGATCCTCCACAACCACCTACCGCTTCCGAATACGAGCCTGGGCGAGTCATAGGCGGCGCGGATCTCCGGCCGGACGCGTCCGCCGATGACCTCGGATGGCGGCGATGCGCACGCGCCGTTCCGCCACCTCCTCGCTGCGGTACGCCGGTCGCCACGGGGCGATCGACCGAGCCGGCGCTGTGGCAGAATCGGACCATGCCCGCAGGATCGGACTACCGCGGACCATCCGAGGCGCTCCAAGGCTACCGAGCCATGGTCGCAGCGTCGGGCAACGGCGAAGTCAAGGGTGCCAAGAACCCCTATACCTCGCGCAACGGTCACATGTTCAGCTTCCTCGATGGCGACGGCACGATGGCGCTGCGCCTCTCAGGAGACCTGGAGGCCGAGTTTCGGTCGCTTCACCAGAGCGGTCCGGTCAGCCAGTACGGCCGTACCATGCGTGGCTACTCCTCGGTGCCGCCTGAGCTGGTGGCCGACATCGACGCCCTGCGGGAGTGGTACGACCGAGCGTGGGAGTGGATCGGCACCCTGAAACCGAAGCCAGCCAAGACGGCGGCCGCAAAGACGCCGAAGCAGGCGTGACAGCCTGCGTCAGGCGAGGGCGTCAGCGCCGACCAGCATGACGGCTCTTCAGTGAGCCGCGTCGCGGTCCTGACGGACGAGCCGTGTCGCATCGATGATCGAGCTGGTGCCCGTGTCCTCGCCCTCGCCGGCAATCCGTTCGAAGCACCTCGCGCGACCTTCATCCGCCCCCCGGACCGAGGGATCCGGAGCTGTTCGCCGTGGAGTCGGGCTGAGAGGATTTGAACCTCCGACCTTCGGTCCCCCAGACCGACGCGCTAACCAAACTGCGCCACAGCCCGTTGCTGAGTGCGTCACTGTAGTGCCCCGGGCCGCCGATGCCACCGCTCAGATCACGCGGGTCAGCGTTGCCTCGAGGTGGTGCTGGAGGGGCTGGCCGACGGCCGCCATCGCCACCCGATAGTGCAGCTCGTCACCGTCGACGGTGATGGTGCGGGTCACCTCGGTGACCTCCTTGGCCGTGGCCGTCCCGACCACCATCCGGGACCGCAGGTCGATCCCTTGTCCGCCGACGGTCCCCTCGTCCACCTCCACCACACCGAAGGGATGGGCCAGCACCAGCTCGACGCCGTCGGGGCCGACCGGACGCAGGTAGCCCGATTCGGCGTGCAGCGCCAGGTCGGTGACCGCGTGGCGCGTCTTCTGGCCGTAGGCCAGGAACGGTTTGCCCACGTGGCCGTACGTGGCCTCTTCGAGGTAGTCGAACGCCTCGATGGTGGGATACACGCCGTGGCCACTCCCCCGCCAGGTCCCCAACAGGAACGCCAACGGAGCCAGGTCGGGGTGCAGGTCAACCATCGGCGCACCACCACGACCTGCTCACCCGAGCAACCAGCTCACGCCCTGGATGGCCCGCCAGCCCAGATAGATCACCAGTGCACCCAACAACAGCCAGAAATGCCACGGCACTCTCGCCCGATCCGATGTGGTGGCGGTGGCCACCGCTCCTTCCTCGAGCGACGCGCCACACGAGGGGCACCGCCCTTCCCGGATCGAGTTCGGGTTGTAGAACCGCTCGCACGGCTCGCACCAGGGCACCGTGCTCAGGACCGTCGGATGGCCAGGATGGCGACATCGTCATCGATGGACCCCCCGGCGAAGTCCCGAGCGGCGTCGAGCAGGGACTTGCACAACACGTCGGGAGCGACACCCGGATCGCGCTTGATGGCCTGGGCGATGCGCTCCTCACCGAACATCTCCCCGTGGCGACGGGCCTCGGCCAGACCATCGGTGTAGAGCATCACCAGGTCACCGGCGGCGAGGGGGATCTCTCGGCTGAAGTACGACGCGCTGCGGTCGAGCATCAACAGCGGTCCGGTGGCCCGCAACGGCTGCACCTCGCGTTCGTGCCAGAGCCAGGCCGCCGGATGGCCGGCCGACCCGAAGCGCAGGGTGCCCGCTTCGGTGTCGAACACCATCACCACCAGCGAGATGAACTCCTCGGCCCGCTCGACCGTGGACATCTGGGCGTTGAGCTCCTCGAGGGCCTGCGCGGGGTCACGGAACTGCCGGAGGAACACCCGCAACAGATACTTGGCCTGGAAGGCGGTGATGGACGACTCGATGCCGTGACCCGATACGTCACCGATGACGGCGGCCAGACGGGTGGGCGCCACCCGGAAGACATCGAAGAAGTCGCCGGCCATCAGGCCCGAGCCGGCCTGGTAGACGCGGCCCACCTCGAAACCGCTGAAGTCGGGCAGATCGTCGGGGGCGAGACGGGCCGCCCACGCCTTGGGGGCCAGATCCTCCTGGGCCAAGGCTTCCTCGGCCCGCTTCTCCAGGTCGAGGCGCTCCCGGGACACCCGCGCCTCGTACACCGCGCCGCGGGCCCAGTTGATGGACACCACGGCGGGGATGGCGACGAGCGCGAACACCATGGCGGTGCCTTCACTGTTGCTGAATGCGGTGGCGAACGACGCCACCGCCAGCAGGCTGTACAGCACCGAGGCGTGAACTTCCCGCTTGAAGCTGGAGCGGGCCAGGGCGTAGGCCACGCCGTCGGTCTCGGACTCGGCGAAGCCGCTCAGGTAGCGGCTGCGCAGCCGGGCCGAACGGACCCACGCGACCGCAGCGGCCACACAGACCAGGCCCAGCAGGAGCAGGACGGCGGTCTTCATCGGGGAACCTCGCTTGCCGTGCTCACACGGGTCGAGTCCAAGCCGCTCATGACCCCCCAAGGGTACCGGTGCAGCCCGACCGGGCCCACGATCTGCGGTTACAGGGCCGTGAAGAAGCCGCCGTACCTCGGGTGACCTGCATGAATGCCGACAGCGATCGAACTGACCAATATGTCAGCCCCGGCCGATCCTCACGCCGCCCGCCGATCGGCCGATGTGGCGACCGAGGAGACTTGTGAGCCAGCCGACCACCCGCCGAGCACTGCTCCGCCGTGCCGCCATCGGCGGTGCGGTCGCTTCTGGATGCCAGCCGGGAACCACACCATCACCGTCGCCGCGCCCCCATGGGTCGCGGGCGGCGGCTCCCGGCGATGGGGTCGTTGCTGACCGGATGAGCAGGCCGGCCCCGGCAGCCGCCCGCCCGACCCGAAACCTCACTCAGTTCGGCGCAAAACGCGCCGAAAAGAGAACGTGGTGAAGGAATCACTGAGTCGTCGCCGACTCCTGCAGCAGGCCGCGGTCGGAGGCTCGATCGCCTGGACCGTCCCGATCATCTCGTCGGCCCTCACCCCCGTCGCGGCCGCAACCGGCTCGGCCTGCACGGTCTCCATGGGCGGCTGGAACAGCTTCACCTTCACCGGGGTCGGATCGACCACCACACTCACCCGCACCTACGGCGCAGGCGGCGGCGCCATCGACATCACCGACGCCTACCTCACCGGGGACATCTTCGACATCAGCGTCGGCGGTACGAGCTGCGGGCAGACCAGCGCCGCCCCCAACCTGGGCCGCTTCGTCTGGACCAACAACGCCAACACGGCCTACGCCGACGCTCGATGGTCCTCGGGCCGCTTCTACATGGCTGCCGGGACCCACACCATCACCATCACCACCATCATCTCGCCCTGGGGCTCGGGCGGCGGTTTCTGGCGCGACGGCAACTGCGTCTGATCGCTCACTCCGAGCGCCGTCGCACCCGGATCTTGATGGGGGTCGACCCGAAGTCGAACGCCTCGCGCAGGGATCGCTCCAGGTACCGCAGGTAGGTCTGGGGCAGCTCCTTGTTGGCGAACAACGTGAACGTGGGAGGATCGGTCGCTCCCTGGGTGGCGTACAACACCCGGCCACCATGCGGCGCGGCCTGGGCCGACTGGGCCGCCCGGATGACGTTGTTGACCTCGCGAGTGGGCACCCGACGCGAATAATCGTCGATGCTGTCGTTCAGCGCGGGCAGGATCCGGTGCACGTTCTTGCCCGACATGGCGCTGATGCGGAACACGGGTGCCTCCCCGATGAAGTGCAGCTTTCGGCTCACCTGATAGGTGATCCGCTCTCGTTGCTCGGCGTCGAGCAGCTCCCACTTGTTGAGCAGCACGACCACCGGACAGCCGGCGGCATCGACCCGCTCGGCCAGTCGCTGGTCCTGATGGGTGATGCCCACCGTGGCATCGATCACCAGCAGGGCCACGTCGGCCCCGTCGACCGACCGCAGGGCCCGTACCACCGAGTAGTACTCGGTTCCATCGTCCACCTTGGCCCGTCGTCGCATCCCGGCCGTGTCGATGAAGCGGACCGGCCCCGTACCGGTCTCGACGATGGTATCGATGGCGTCGCGCGTGGTGCCGGGACGATCGTGCACCACCGCCCGATCCTCGCCGATCAGCTGGTTGAACAGCGTCGACTTGCCCACATTGGGTCGCCCGACGATTGCCACCGAGAAGATCCGTTCCTGGTCGGCCTCGGCCGGCGCCGGCTCCTCCTCCTCGGGAGGCAACACGGCCACCACGGCATCGAGCAGATCGCCCGCTCCGCGCCCGTGCAGGGCGCTGACCCCGATCGGATCGCCCAGCCCCAGAGCCAGAAAGGCCCACATCGATGCCTCATGGATCCGGTCGTCCACCTTGTTGGCCACCACCAGCACCGGGGTGTCGAGACTCCGAAGCATGGCCGCCACCCGATCATCGTCGTCGGTCGGGCCGACCTGGGCGTCCACCACCAGCACCACCACGTCCGCGTCGGCGATGGCCTGCTCGGACTGGAGGCTCACCTTGTCGTCCAGGGAATCGCCGTCGGCCATCCAACCGCCGGTGTCGACCACCAGGAACTCCCGGCCGATCCAGTCGGCCTCCACGACCTTACGATCGCGAGTCACCCCGGGTCGTTCCTCCACGATGGCCTCGCGTCGGCCGAGGATGCGGTTCAGGAGGGTCGACTTGCCGACGTTGGGCCGACCCACGATGGCCACGGTGGG
>JAOUEE010000269.1 GCA_029858875.1 Acidimicrobiia bacterium | reverse complement strand
GCTCGACGCGCACTCGCTCCTCGAGATTCTCGGCGGGAGCGCCTCGTTTGATCTGCTTGGCGACCACGTAGATCTCGGTGGTCTCCTCGCCGGCGAGGGCGCGATCTTCGGCCCCTCGCACATAGGCCACCAACACCGCGGTACCCGCGATGGTCAACAAGACGGCGGCTACGAAACCCAGCACTTTTCGTTTCACGTATGTTCCTTCCGTGATTTACTCGTTGTCGATCTCAGGACCGACGGCGTTCTCGCTCAGGCGGGACGACGTCATGGTGGCGCACCACCACGGCCGGCCGCACTGGGCAATTCGGCCCCGATTTGGACCAGCGGGTCGCCGCGGACGTCCGATCATCGGACGACTCAGCACTCACTGGGGTCGGTGGCGTCGACGGCGCAGATCCCGATGACCTTGGCGCCGAAGCCGCCCGGGCCTCCGCCCGTACCTTGAGTTACACAGGGAACGAACTCGATGGTGAAGTAACGATCGTCTTGTGGGCCGTTGAGCTTGTAGGCATGGAGCTTCACACCGGCGAAGTTGACGATGTTGAACTCGGCGTTCCCGCCACCAGCATCGTTGGCGACCGTGTAGACGGGCAGGATGAAGCAGTCGACGTTCAACAGCGCCGCCATCTGGTTCTTCATGGCGTTGCTGAACGCACCGGGGTTGCCTCCGACGTAGGGCACCGGGTTGATCACGATGTCGTCGCCGAAGGGGCACTCGGGTGCTCCGTAGCCGTACTCGACCCAGCAGTTGATCTCGCCCTGTGGGTTCGATCCGCCGTCGAAGTCGAGGACCGACCAGTTGCCGGGCACGTCGGTGCCACAGACCGTGGACTGGTCGTCGCGTCCGTATTCGATCACGTACTGGACCCCGTCGCCCTCGACGGGCGGTCCGATCTCGTTGAGGAAGTCGAGGCAGATGCCGAAGGGCCGTAGACCGCTTCCCACGCTGTTGGGCGGCTCCCAGCTGACCGACGTGGACGAGCTGATGTCGTTGTCGCTGATCCCGATGGCGGGCCCGAAGATGTAGTCGACGTTGGCCTCGGCCCAGACCGTGACGTACCCGGACTCGCCGGTGCTGGGCGCCGTGCACTGGATGGCTGTGGTGGTGCCGTAGTTGTCGGCGACGTAGGTCTGCGCGGTCCCGGCGCAGCCATCCCCGCCGAGGGCGTAGTCCTGGGCGGCGGCGAGGGCCGCCGCGTCGGTGGCGGTGATGAGGTTGCGTCGCTTCATCCACGACTGGCCCAGATCGACGGTGAAGGCGGCCGCGCCGAGCAACCCGACGAGGAAGATGGCGAACAGGGCGATGGACACGCCCCGCTCGTGCTCACGTGACGGTGACACCTTCACTCGCATCGGAAGTCCCCCTCGCCCGTGATCGTGAGCGTCGTGTTGCCGGCCAGGGCGAGATCGACCGTGTGTTGGGCCGACACCTCGACCGTCACGCTCTCAGCCGAGTTGTTGCAGCTGCTGCCGCCGTTGAAGGTCACCTGACAGGTCGGTGCGTTCTGGAAGTTGATACCGACCAGGGCCGCCGTGACCCGAGCGCAGGCGTCGCTCGAGGTGGTGGTCGGCAGCGAGGCCACCCGGGCACCCTCTCGGGCCGCGGCTTGAACCGCCTGATGGCGGTTGAAGGCGATGGAGAACTGGATGATGCCGAACAGCAGGATCAACAGCACGGGAACCAGCACCGCGAATTCGGCGATGACGGCACCCCGGGACGAGTCCGGTCCGGCGGAGCGATGGCGGGCGAGAGGTGGTCGCATGCTCAGAGCCCGTCGATCACGCCGGCGGCACCGTCGACGGCTGCTTCGAGGGCGCCGAGCCAGATGCCGATCGCCGTGACGAGCAAGACGGCGATCACGGTCAGAAGCACGGCGTATTCGCCGGCGACGGCGCCCCGGTCGGCGAGGCGCAGGTGGTGGAGAAGATTCTTGCGTGACATGGTCCGTGCTTTCTCGGTTTCGAATCGGACGTCACCGTTGGCGGGCCGCACCCCGACCACGGTTGACGATTGATCAGCTGATGACGCTGATCAGGGGTTGATGACGTCAGCAGCGTCCTGCAGCGCGCCTTCGATGGCGGTGCGGAACGTGACCAGCGCGGCCACCAGAACGACAGCGATCACGGCCAGCAGCACCGCGTACTCGCCGGCCACGGCACCACGGTCCTCGCTGTGCAGCCGAGTCATGAGCCCCACATAGAGCTTCAACATGATGGTATTTCCTCCTGATTGGATGGTGTGGCCGATCGGCCGAGACCCAATGTGGCGGACCGGGCGCAGCCGATCATCCCCCACATGGGGGAAATGGACCGGCCGCCGACGCCCGGATCGAGCACCGGGCCGTGCGGCCCTTTCCGCGGACGCGCCATTGCGTGACAGACGTGGTGGTGGTACTCAATGCACCTGAAAGGGTGTGGAATGCAGCAAAGGCAACCGGAGGCGACCGATCACCCTGTGCCCACTCACGCCGTGCCGGCCGCGAATCGCTTCGTCGACCGCCGTGGCTGTTACGTCCGGGCCGACGTGGTCGCCTACCACGGTTCCGATCGGCGCCGGCACATCACGGTGCGGGGACCATCGGAGGCCCTGCTCGTGGTGGCCGCCCTCTTCATCGCCGTCGGGGCTGCCCTCATCCCGCTGGTCCGACGCGTGCCGATCTCGGCCGAGAACGTGTGGGCGACGACCACCGGCGGGGTCCTCGACGCGGTGGCCATCGGCTTCGTCCTGCTGGCCGCCATCGTGCTGCACGAACGCGAACGGTTCGCCGGCGATGCCTTCTCGTCACGCTGCGGGGCCGCCTTGGTGGTGCTCGGTCTTGGGGTGCTTCCCTTCGACCTGGCCAGTGCCGTCAGCGACTCCACGGTGCCATTGGCCTTCGGCATCGCCGGCCGGCTGGCGCTGGCGGCGTTGTTGACCACCCTCGCCTTCACCACCCCCGTTGCCAGTACGGTACGGATGTCCCGGGTCGCCCTGGCCGGCCTGGCCACCACCGCCGTCGGCGGTTGCATGCTGTGGGCGGTGTCGGTCAACGGCGGACTCGTGGTGCGCCACGACGGGCCGGTCACCCGCCCGGCCCTGGTCGCTTTCGTGTTCGTGTGGATGGTGCTGGCCCTGGTGCTGGCCGGCGTGGGGTTCCGCCGCAATGACGTCCGCTACCGACTGGTCGTCCTGTTGTTGGCGGGCATGGGGGTGGCCACGAGCTTCACGGCATTGGACGGCGGCGACAGCATGGCGGCTTTCGCGGTGGCCCGGGGTGTACGCCTCGTGGGGGTGACGGCGCTGCTGTACGGCGTCTTCGTCGAGTTGCGCAACGTGGTGTTCCACGAGCGCCAGGAGTCCTTGGAGATGCGACTGGAGACGGCCCGGACGGCCGACCGGTTGATCGAGCGGATCCGCCACCAGGAAGAAGTGGTCCACGACGCCCGCAGCGCGTTGTTGGCCATCGAGGGCGGGGTGGCCGCCGTCGGGCGGGGATCCGACCGCGCGCCGGCCATCGTCTCCGCCGTCCAGGCCGAGATCGATCGGCTTCGCCACACACTCGAGGGCGACCGCAACACGAGTTGCCGTCCCTTCGAGGTGGGGGACGCGTTGCAGCCGATGGTCTTGTGCTACCAGGTGGCGGACTACCCCGTGACCCTCCGGGTCGAGGGTGAGGTCTGGGCCCACGGGCGCATGGCCGACACCGCAGAGGTCGTCCAGAACCTGGTCGACAACGCCATCCGCCACGCCGAATCCGACGACATCCTGGTGTGGGTGGGCGCCGGCGACGACACGGTATCGGTCCGGGTGGCCGACCGGGGACCCGGCATCCCCGCCGCACACCGATCCCGCATCCTGGAGCGGGGCGGATCCACCGCGGGCTCGGTCGGCGGCGGGCTGGGGTTGTACACGGCGCGACGCCTCATCGAAGCACAGAGCGGCACGCTCGAGATCACCGATCGCGACGGCGGCGGCACCGTGTTCGTGGTCACCCTGCGCCGGGCGGCCGCACCGGCCCCCGAGACGCCCGCCCGTGATGCCGACGAGCTCGCCGTATGACCACGATCGTCCTCGTCGAGGATCATGTGCTGCTGGCCGAGGTCCTGCGCCAGCAGCTGGCCGGCACCGGTCGCTCCGTCGAACTGGTGGCGGCCGCCGGCGACCTGACCGAACAGCTGGGCGCCATCGCATCGCCGGACCTGGTGCTGCTCGACCACGACCTCGGCGAGGAGAATCCCACCGGCGCCGAGTTGATCGGACCGCTCATCGACAAGGGAGCCCGGGTCGCCATGCTGACCGGGGTCACCGACCCGGTGCTGCTCGGACGGTGCCTGCGCGCCGGCGCCATCGGTGTCATCCACAAGAAGGACTCCTTCGATCACGTCATCGATCAGATCGAGTCGGCCTTGGCCAGCCGTCCCATCGGCCCGTCACCGGCCGAGCGATCCGAGTACCTGGCGCGGGCGCGGGAGGCCGACTCGGCGTCGGCCGAGCGCAACAGCATCTTCGAGCGCTTGACCACGCGCGAGCGAGAGGTCCTGCTGGAGCTCACTCGTGGACGTTCGATCGGCGAGATCGCCCAGGACTCCTTCGTGGCGGTGTCCACCGTCCGGTCGCAGGTGAAGGCGCTGCGCCAGAAGCTCGGCGTGTCCTCCCAGGCCCAGGCCGTCGCCATGGCCGCCGATGCCGGCTGGTTCACCGACTGAGCGATACCCCGGACCCGCGCCGGCGATCCCCCGGTACGATCGTGCCCACGGGACGTGGCGCAGCCAGGTAGCGCACCTGCTTTGGGAGCAGGGGGTCGGGAGTTCAAATCTCCCCGTCCCGACGGAGAAAGGCCTGGTCACCGACTCGGCGGGCCTTCGCCCGGAGAGACCGAGCCGTCGTCCGAATCAATCGGCTCGGATCAACTCAGTCCCGACCGGGCGAGCACATGATGGCCGAGCGGCAACCGAGCTCGAACGTCGGTCCGGTCAACGTCGGACGAACGAGATTCGGCTAATCCGAGCCGCGGTCCGCTAGAACGCTGCGAGTTGCCTCGGCCGCGCTGCCGATGGCCGCGCCGATCTCCACGGCGATGCTCTCGTTGAGGTCGCCGCTCCATTCGTCCACGTAGATCTTCTTGATCTCGACGGCGATCGAGCAGCCCCGGCTGCCGTAGCGCTCGTTGATCCAGCGTGTCATCTGACC
>JAOUEE010000268.1 GCA_029858875.1 Acidimicrobiia bacterium | reverse complement strand
ACACACCCCTCCGTCGTCGATGGCACCCACCTGAGCCAGCGCGTCGAGACGCTGTGACAGGCGAGCCCCGTCGATGCGCAGATCGGGGTGGGAGGAGGAGAGGATGGGCATTGGTTGGGTCCGGCTTTTACAATCTGTCAAAGTACATGAATGGTGAGTGAGTCCGCGAGAGCCGAGTTCCTGATCGAGCCCTTCGTCGAGGGCCAGCCCGGTCCCCATGTTCTGGCCGGGGTCGACGCCGTGGCCGCGTTGGCACCGCATGTGGGGCCGTTCGGCACCACCATCGAGGCCCCCGTCGCCCAGGTGGCCGAGGCGGTGGCCGATCTGATCCGGGCCGCACTGGGCAACGGCGGCACCCGCATCCAGCTGCTCATCGAGAAGGGCCCGGGCGACGACGCCGTCCGGTTGGGCGACCTGCACGGGGCACTCGACCGCATGGTCGCCGCGGTCGAGCACGAGATGGCCTGCCCACTGTCCGAGCTCGACCGTGAGGGCAAGCAGACGGCGGTGCGCCTGCTGGCCGCCCGCGGCGCCTTCCTGCTGCGCAAGGCCGTGGAGGAGATCGCCGACCAGATGCAGGTCAGCCGCATGAGCATCTACAACTACCTGAACGCCATGGACCAACGATGACCGATACACAGCCGCAGCATCACCCCGACCACCCTCGACCTCGACGAGACCGGCCATCGATGAGCGCGACGCGATGAGCAATGTGGTCGTTCCCACCACGCTGGACGAGGCGCTCGCGCTGTTGGCCGCCGACCCGCAGCTGTCTCCCCTGGCGGGCGGCACCGACTTCATGGTCGAAGTCAACCACGGCGCTCGACGTCCGGTGCGGGTGCTGGCCCTGCGGGCCGTCGCGGAACTGCGTGGTTGGCGGCGCGACGGCGACGTGCTGGTCATCGGAGCCGGCTGCACCTACGTGTCCATGGCGGATCCGGCCTTCGCGGTGGCCGCGCCGGCCCTCGCCCAGGCGGCCCGCACGATCGGGTCGCCCCAGATCCGCAACGTGGGCACCATCGGCGGCAACCTGGCCACCGCGTCACCCGCCGGCGACACCCTCCCCGTCCTCATGGCGCTGGGGGCCCGGGTGGAGGTGGCCTCGACGGAGGGCACCCGCACCCTGGCCGTCGACGAGCTGATCACCGGCGTGAAGCGCACCGTGCTCCATCCGGCCGAGCTGATCACCTCGGTACGCATCCCCGTGGCTCGAGGACCGCAGGAGTTCTGCAAGATCGGCACGCGCAACGCCATGGTGATCTCGGCCGCTGGGATCGCCGTCGTGCTCGACCGCGAGGCCCACACGGTCGGGTGCGGCCTCGGATCGGTCACCGCGGCACCGGTGCGGGCCACCGACGCCGAGACGTTCGCCGCAGAGGCCATCGACTGGTCCACGCTCCGAGCGGGCGCGGGCACGACCGAGCGCTTCGGCACTCTCGCCGCCGATGCCGCCACCCCCATCGACGACCACCGCTCCACGGCGGCCTACCGTCGCCACGCCATCGGCGTGATGGCTCGACGAGCACTGGAGCGTTGCCTGTCATGAGCACCCAGTCGTACCGACTGCGCGTCAACGGCGCCGACCACGAGGTGGCCGAGGGTTGGATCGGCGAGAGCCTCCTCGACGTCCTGCGCGATCGCCTCGGGCTGCCCGGAGCCAAGAACGCGTGCGAGGAGGGCGAGTGCGGCTCGTGCTCGGTGCTGGTGGACGGCGTGCTCAGCTGCGCGTGCCTGGTGCTGGCCGCGGCCGCCATCGGCACCGAGATCACCACGGTCGAGGGGCTGGGCGCCGAGGGGGCGCTCACGGACGTGCAGCAGGCCTTCATCGATGCGGGCGCCGTGCAGTGCGGGTTCTGCACACCGGGACTCATCGTGGCCATCCACGACCTGCTCGACCAGGACGCGTCGCCCGAACGACTGGTGGTCGAGGAGGCGCTGTCGGGCAACCTCTGTCGCTGCACCGGTTATGGCCGCATCCTCGAAGCGGTCGATCTGGTCGCGGCCCGTCGGAGCGCCTCATGACCGACGTGGCCACCCACCGGCGCACCGGCGCTCCCCGGGTGGGCGAGAGCGCGCCCCGTCCCGACGGCGTGGCCAAGGTGCAGGGCCGGTTCGCCTTCTCCTCGGACCTGTTCGCCGAGAACCTGCTGTGGGGTCAGACCATTCGATCCCCCCACGCCCACGCTCGCATCATCGACATCGACATCCGCGAAGCGCTCTCGTTGCCGGGCGTGCATGCTGTGCTCACCGCCGACGATGTCCCAGGCGAGCTGCACTACGGCCTGGAGCACCAGGACCAGCCGGTGCTGGCGGCCGACGTGGTGCGCTACTTCGGTGAGCCAGTGGCCCTCGTTGCGGCCGATCATCCCGAGACGGCCCGCCGGGCGGCAGCCGCCGTGGTGGTCAGCTACGAACCCTTGACCCCGCTGGTCGACAGCGCGCTCGCCGCCCAGGCCGACCCCATCCACCCCGACGGCAACGTGCTCCGCACCCTCACCATCCGTCACGGCGATCTCGACGCCACCGCCGCGGTCGTGGTGGAAGGGACCTACGAGGTGGGTATGCAGGATCAGGCCTTCATGGGGCCCGAGTCGGGCATGGCCCTCCCGTCGGCCGACGGCGGGGTCGAGCTGTTCGTGTCGACCCAATGGCTCCATGCCGATCGTCGCCAGGTGGCCGGCTGCCTGGGCCTACCCGAGGACATGGTGCGCATCACCCTCGCCGGGGTGGGCGGCGCCTTCGGGGCGCGAGAAGACCTCAGCCTGCACGTGCACCTGTGCCTGCTCAGCCAGCACACGGGCCGGCCGGTGAAGATGGTCTACCGCCGACCCGAGTCGTTCGTGGGTCACGTGCATCGCCATCCGGCCCGCATGTGGTATCGCCACCACGCCGACACCGACGGCACCTTGGTGAAGGTGGAGGCCCGACTGCTCCTCGACGGCGGGGCCTACGCCTCGTCGTCACTGGCCGTCATCGCCAACGCCACCTGCTTCGCGGCCGGCCCCTACCGGGTGCCCCATGCCGACATCGAGGGCACGGTCGTGCGCACCAACAACCCACCCTGTGGCGCCATGCGAGGCTTCGGTGCCGTGCAGTCCTGCTTCGCCCACGAAGCGCAGATGGACAAGCTGGCTGCCGCTCTGGCCCTGGACCCGGTCGAGCTGCGGCGGCGCAACGCCCTGGCCACGGGCGACACCCTGGTCACCGGGCAGGTGATCACGGGCGCCGCCCCGGTGGCCGAGGTCATCGACGCCTGCGCGTCCCATCCCCTCCCCGATCTGGCGGCGGTCGACGAACAACCGATGATGCATCGCCCCGGTGGCGCCGGTCGCACGGCCGACGCCCATCACGTACGGCGGGCCACGGGGTTCGCCCTCGGCTTCAAGAACCTGTTGTTCTCTGAGGGATTCGACGACTACTCGTCGGCGGTGTGTCGCCTGGAGAACGGCGCCGTCACCATCACGTGCGCCTGCGCCGAGGTCGGGCAGGGTTTCGTCACCCTCGCCCAACAGATCGCCCGCGAGGAACTGGGCATCGACGAGATCGTGTTGGCCCCGGCCGAGACGGCCACGGTCGGTTCGGCCGGGTCGACATCGGCGTCACGTCAGAGCTGGATGTCAGGCGGTGCCGTGCAGGCTGCCTGTCGGGCGGTGCGGGGGCGGGTCCTCCAGCAGGTGGCGCGCCGCCGAGGCGTGGCGCTCGATGGCCTGGTGCTGCGCGACGGCATCATCGAGAGCCTCGACGGATCCGTGCGGGTGGACCTGGCCGACGCGGTCGACGGCCCGATCGAGGAGACGGCGGAGTACCACCACCGACCCACCCAGCCCCTCGACGAGAACGGACAGGGTGACGCCCACGTGTCGTTCGCCTTCGCCGCCCATCGGGCCGTCGTCGACGTCGATCCCGAGCTGGGTCTGGTGCGAGTCCACGACATGACCACGGCCCAGGACGTGGGTCGGGTGCTCAATCCCCTCCAGGCCATCGGACAGATCGAGGGCGGCACGGCCCAGGGTGTGGGCCTGGCGGTCATGGAAGAGCTCATCGTCGAAGACGGCATCATCAAGAACCGCAGCTTCACCGACTACCTCATCCCCACCACGCTCGACATGCCCACCGTTCGCATCGCCGCGCTCATCGAGGAGCCCGAACCCGATGCGCCTTTCGGCGCCAAGGGCATCGGCGAGCCGCCCACCATCTCCTCCACCCCGGCCATCGTCGCCGCCCTGCGAGCCGCCACCGGCCTGGAGCTGACCCGGGTGCCGGTGCGCCCCCAGGACATCGCGCTGCCCCGGAGCTGAATCGCGCCGTTCCCCGATGACTGACATCATGACCCGGTGGACCTTCCCCACCTGGCCGGAGTCGACAACCTGCGAACGCTGCGCCGCTCCGACCTGCGGGGTGACCTCGTCGCCGGCGTCGTCATCACCGCCTTCCTCGTACCCGTCAGCATGGGCTACAGCCAAGCGTCGGGCCTACCACCGGTGTACGGGCTCTACGCCACCGTGCTACCGCTGCTGGCCTATGCGGTCTTCGGCCCCTCGAAGGTGTTCGTCCTCGGGCCCGACTCGTCGCTGGCGCCGCTCATCGCGGCCACCATCCTGCCCCTGGCCGCGGGCAACCCCGATCGCGCCGTGGCGATGGCGGGCGCGCTGGCCATCGGCGCCGGGCTGATCGCCGTTGCCGCTGGCATCGGGAAGTTCGGCTTCGTGACCGAGCTCCTGTCGATGCCGGTGCGCGTCGGCTACCTCAACGGCATCGCCCTGGTCGTGATCCTGAGCCAGCTGCCGCAGCTGGTCGGCGTCTCGGTGAACAGCGACCGGCCCGTCGGCAAGATCATCGACATGCTCCGAGCCATCGGCGAATTCGACCGGGCGACGACCACCGTGGGCATCCTCTCGCTGCTGGGTCTGATCGTTTTGCGTGTCATCGCACCCCGGCTTCCGCGCTCGCTCGTGGTGATCGTGCTCAGCGTCGCCGCCGTGAAGATCTTCGGCCTGGAGGCCGACCTCGACGTGGTCGGGTCGCTACCCACCGGATTCCCGGCGCCGGTGGTACCTCGCGTCGAGTGGAGCGACTTTGGCCCGCTCGCCGCCGGCTCGCTGACCATCGCGCTGGTCTCGTTCGCGGACACGAGCGTGCTGTCAAAGGCGTACTCGGAACGACTGGGCCAGCGCGTCGACACCAACGACGAGTTCATCGGCCTG
>JAOUEE010000267.1 GCA_029858875.1 Acidimicrobiia bacterium | reverse complement strand
ATCTCTACCCCCACGCCCTGTTCCAAACCGAGATCGCCACCGCGGAGTGGGACGAAGACGCGCGGCGTTGGCTGGTCACCACGACAAGAGGCGACCGGCTGTCGGCCAAGTACCTGGTCACCGCGGGCGGCATCCTCCACAAGGCCAAACTGCCCGGCATCCCCGGCATCGAGGACTTCGCCGGTCGGGCGTTCCACACCAGCCGGTGGGACTACGGCTACACCGGAGGCGGTCCGCGCGAGCCGATGGACAACCTGCGGGACAAGCGGGTGGGCATCATCGGCACCGGTGCCACCGCCGTGCAGGCCGTTCCCCGGCTGGCCGAGACGGCCCAGGAGCTCTACGTCTTCCAGCGCACGCCGTCGGCGGTGGGCGTACGGGGCAACGGTCCCACCGACGTCGAATGGTTCCGCAGCCTCCAGCCCGGCTGGCAGGAGGAGCGCCTGCGCAACTTCACCCAGGCCGTCACCGGCGTGCAGCCCGAGAAGGACCTGGTGGGCGACGGCTGGACCGAGGTGATGTGGGTCAACACCCAGCAGACGACCGACACCGACGAGGAGGCGGCCGAGCTCGAACGCGTCGACTTCGAGACCATGGAGGCACTCCGCCGACGGGTCGACGACCTCGTCGAGGATGCCGAGACGGCCGCCGCGCTCAAGCCGTGGTACGGGAAGCACTGCAAACGGGTGTGCTTCCACGACGAGTACCTGCCCGCCTTCAACCAGCCCGACGTGCACCTCGTCGACACCGACGGCTGCGGCGTCGAACGGATCACCGCGGCAGGGGTGGTGGTCGACGGGGTCGAGTACCCGGTCGACCTCCTGATCTTCGCCTCTGGCTTCGAGGTCACGACCGACCTGGACCATCGCCTCGGGTTCGACCCCAAGGGGCGGGGCGGCGTGGCTCTCAGCGAACGGTGGCACGACGGCGCCCACACGCTGCACGGGGTCCTGTCGGGGGAGTTCCCCAACCTGATGATGATCAGCCTGGTGCAGGCCGGATTCGGTACGAACTTCCTGCACTTCTTGTCGAAGTCGGCAGAACACGTCGCCTGGCTCATCGCCACGTGCGAAGCGCAGGACATCGCCACGATCGAAGCCACGCCTGAGGCCGAGCAGGACTGGCTCGACATCCTCTACGGCGTGGCCTCGGGCGTGGCCGGCTACTCGGCGACATGTACCCCCGGCTACTACAACAGTGAGCAGGGCCACGATCCGAAGGCGGCCCGCAACCTCGTCTACGCCGGCAGTCTGCTGGACTACGCCGATCACCTCGCTCGGTGGCGAGAGACCGGTGAGCTACCCGGCACCAGAGTGGTCCATTCAGACAACTCGTAGCCTCGGCTCCGGTGTCGACGATGGACCCCGTCGCGTCGGGACCAAGCACTCTGGGCCGATCGAGCAGGGCCTGCGAGCGTGCGGAATGCTCGGCTGCCTCTTCGGCGAAGCGGGCATCGACCGTTGCGACGGCGGACCGGGTGCCAACACCGTGAGCGGCTGCGAGCTGACGGTCTGACGGTCCGACGGAGCACCGCCGACACCAGGCCGATCGCCGCCGGGCAGTGATCTAAGATCGGCGCCGTGATTGTCGACGCACTGGACCTCATCTCATCGGCGCACTACGGCGAGTTCGGCCCGCCCCATCGGCAGTGGGCCGAACTGCGCGCCCAACCGCTCCGATATGTCGAGCCGGAAGGCCACGAGCACTTCTGGGCCGTCACCCGCCACGCCGACATCATGGAGATCTCCAGCCGCCCCGAGGACTTCTGCAACGGCGAGGGGATCGTGTTGCTCACCGACCAACAGGTCCGCCGGCGCGAGAGCTCACAGATTCCCGTGGCCATGAAGACCATCATCGAGATGGACCCGCCCGAACACGGCGTCTTCCGGCGAGTCGCCAGCCGCTACTTCACGCCCCGCGGCATCGAACGCCTGGCCGAGATCGTCGACCAGTCGGCTCGCTCGGTGATCGACGCGCTCGGCGCCGAGGGCGAAGCCGATTTCGTCACCGAGGTCACCCAGCGCCACCCGCTGCGAGTGCTCTCCACCATCCTCGGCATCGAACCCGAGCAAGAAGAGCAACTGCTCGAGCTCACGGCGCAGCTGTTCGGCGGCGACGACCCCGAGCTCCAGCGCGAAGGCGAAACCCGCGAGCAAGCCGGGATCGAGCTGTTCATGGACTTCTACGAGATGTTCAACACGATCATCCAGGACCGCCGGGCCAACCCACGCGACGACCTGGCCACCATGCTGGCCACGGCCACCCTCGAGAACGGCGAACCGCTCGGCGACATCGAGACGCTCGGCTACTACCTGATCGTGTTCAACGCCGGACACGACACCACCCGACACTCCCTCACCGGCGCCTTCCAGGCCTTCCTCGACAACCCCGACCAGCTCACCCGGCTGCGCGACGATTCCAGCCTGATGAAGACCGCGGTCGAGGAGGTGGTGCGGTACGTCGCACCCGTGAACTACATGAAGCGGACCGCCACGCATGACTTGGTGTTCGACGGGCATGACATCGCCAAGGGCGACATGTTCGCCCTGTTCTACGCCTCGGCCAACCGCGACGAGGCCGTGTTCGAGGATCCCGATCGATTCGATGTCGGTCGCTCACCCAACCGCCATCTCGGCTTCGGCTGGGCCGAGCACTACTGCCTGGGCGCCCACCTGGCTCGGGCATCGATCACCGCCCTGCTCCAGCAGCTGGCCGCCCGCATGGAGTGGATGGAGCCGGCCGGACCGCCCGAGTACGTGGCCTCGAGCTTCGTGGTCGGCCCGAAACATCTCCCGGTGCGCTACCGACTGGCCCAGCCGCCGGGTTGATCGGTCCTTCGACGACCCGAACCCGCTGGCCGCCACACCCAGCTGCCGCCACCCCCGGTGGCGGCTGCGTCACGTCCTGGGTTCGATCGGCCCACCCGGTCCCGGGTTCAGCCGCCGGCAAGCGCTCGGGAGGGCCCTCAGGCGGACCCTTCGCCGAAGCAACCCTGGATCAGCCTTGACGCGTACACGGCCTTCCACGCAGTGGTGTCCACGCCGAGCGCCACATTCCGTATCACCCGCACGGTGAACTTCACCCGGTACTCGCCGTTGGCGAACGCCAGATTGGTGTGCAGTGGGAAGACCCAGTTGACCGGCAAGCCCTGACCGATGGGAAAGCTCCTCGACCGGAACTTCCGCTTGGCAATGGTCTTGAACAGTGTGCCTCCGAACCCAGCGCGGGTCTGCAACTCGGCCTTGACCCGCATGTAGTGCCCGACGGTTGCCCCTTTGCGGTTCGGGTGTCGGGTCCAGCGGACCGCAGGTGCGGCGGAGATGGTGCAGTACTGCGCCACCGCGTTCCAACTGCTGAACGCCCGCACGTTGTACACCCGCAGCGATGTGACCGGCGGCGTCGTGATCCGGATGCTCGCCTCCGGCGGCCTCACCTCGGACCGCACGACCGCGCCCGAGGGTGGGGCGACCAGACTCAGGGCCACCAGCATCGCGATGACGGCCAGGAGGGCGGAGGATCGGAACCTGTTCATGAAGACCTCGTCTCACGATCGGGCAGAGCAGAAGTGTCTCATATATACTGAAAATGATCCATGCTTTATGACGGCGGGTCGTGGATCCGGGCGGCCGAACCGTGGCTCACCGACACGAAGAACCTCCGCCGCGCCGCTCGCACGACCGACGCGTCGGCTCACCGTGTGCGAACGGGCGTCGAACGCAGCACCGGAGATCAGCGCCGGCATTCGCCCGCTCGACAGGCCCGACTGCACTCGCTACCGTGCGGTAGAAGTCGGGTACAGGGACCCGACCACACGAGGGGGTTGCAGTGAAGGTTTCGACTCGAACACGGCGCGGGGCTCGCATCATCAGCGTCGCGCTTGCGGCGGTGTTGATCCTCAGTGCCTGCGAGCCCATCTACACGTTGGCCGCGGCCGATCACCGGGACGCCACGCCCAACACGCGGCCCTGGTGGTGCGACTCCACCGGTGGCGGCCACGGCGATCACACGCCGCCCGACCCCGACCCCTATGCGGGCATCACCAAGGGCGAGCTCTCATGGGACGACTGCCTCACCAACTCGGTGTGGTTCGATGCCGCCGTCGACTACGCCCAGCAGTGGCCCACGGCCGGCTCCGCCGTGGCCGACGGCTGGTTCCGGGTGGTTCCCTACGCGGCGGGTATGGGCACCCACCACCGCCGAGCCGACTCGGCCAACATCGATGACGTGTTCAAGGGCTACGAACCCGAGTTCCTGATGTACGACGGCAATGGCTCCGGCGCCGAGCTCACGGGCATGGCCTGGTGGGTGCAGAGCGAGGGGGCACCCCCCGACGGTTTCAAGGGTGACAACGACTGGTGGCACCAGCACCTCAACGTGTGTCTGTCACAGTCCGGCACCTGGATCGGTCAGGGGTTCACCGCCCAGCAGTGCGCCGCGGTGGGCGGCGTGCACCACCCCAACGACGATTGGTGGATGGCCCACGCGTGGATCATGCCCGACTGGCAGCTGAAGTTCGACGTGTTCCAGAACCACCATCCGTGCCTGCCCCAGAGCGGGCCCATCACCGATCCCACCGATCCGTGCTGGATGGAAGCCATGCACGGCGGAGGACACTGACCGTGGGCTGAGGCCGTCGTGGCCCGTTCCCTCATTCCGATCATCGCGTTGACCGTGTTCGCCGCCGCCTGCGGCAGCAGCGGCGACGACACGGCGGCCGACCCGTCGCCGGTCACCTCCACCACCCCGGGCGACCCGGCCGCGGCCTCAACGGCCGCCCCGGGTTCCCTCGCCTCCACCACCTCGGCGCCACTCACCGCCAGCTTCCGAGGGGTGACCGAGGAGGTCATTCGGGTGGGCGTGCTCAGCCTCGATTGGCAGGCTCTGGCCGATCTGGGCGTGAACCTCGGACGGGGCACGTCCGATGACCTCTACCAGGCCGCCTTCGAGGCCATCAACGATCGCGGCGGCGTTCACGGCCGGATGCTCGAGCTCCACCCCATCACCGTCTTCCCGGTGGGGTCGGTCGAGCAGGAGGCGGCCTGCATCGAGCTCACCGAGGACGTCGGGGTGTTCGTCCTCGTGGGGGCCACCATCGGCGACAGCGTGCTCTGCTACACCGAGCAGCACGAAACGGCGGTGGTGGTCGCCGGCGCTCGCAGCGAGGATCGCGAGCGGCGGGCTCGCGCCCCCTATGCCACCCTCACCGGGGCCAGTGCCGAACGAGCACGAGCCTTCGTCGAG
>JAOUEE010000266.1 GCA_029858875.1 Acidimicrobiia bacterium | reverse complement strand
AGCTGGGTACGGCCGGAGCGGGCAAGGCCCATCAGCTGGCCATGGCCGGCGACTTCGCCGCTTTCCTGGCCGAGGCCCCGTTCAACGGCTATTCACCACCGACCATCGACCGGTACTTCCGAATCGCCGACGGTGAGATGCCACCCAACATGACGCTGTTGACCTTCGAATCGCTGGCCGACGACCTGGCCACCCATCTGGCCCCCTACCTCCACGACGAGGCGGAGCCCCGACTGGGCCACCTCAACCAGAGCGACCGCGGGGACTGGCGCGAGTACTTCGACGGCGAAACCGAGGCATTGTGCTATCAACGCCATCGGTGGTTCTTCGATCAGGGCTTCTACCGACGGGAGTCCTTCGACTGATTCCAGCCGGGACGACGAAGCCCCAGGCACTGGCCTGGGGCTCATCCGGAGCTCCGGGGGTGGGGCTCGAACCCACGACATTTCGATTAACAGTCGAACGCTCTGCCAACTGAGCTACCCCGGAAGGTCGAAGGGGCAGGATATCAGCGCCTCCATCAGTCCCAGTAGACGGCGCAGGCTGTGCACGCAGCTGTAACGCACATGGGCACACCCGAACTCGTGCTTGTTTCGGCGGATGGTCGCGTCGGGCACTGCTCGGTAGCGTGCGTTGAACTGCGCGAGGCAAACCCCCGTCACCGCAGACCAGTGTCGATTCGCCCGCGCGAGGTCGAGTCCCTCGTGCAGGTAGAGCCGGACCCGAAGCCGGCTCTCGTCGACGTCGAGAAGTGGCGCAGCCAGACGCAGAAGAACCGAACCAGCTCGCTGTTGCTGTTGGCGAAGTTGATCGAGAACCCGGTCTTCGCGCCGTCGCCGGCGTACAGGGCGAGTCCGGCCATGAGGAACTCTCGCTCCGTGAGGCGGCCCACCCGTTGGATACCGGCGAGGCGACACCGGTCGATCTCCGCCGCCTTGGCCCGCTGGAGTTGGTTCGGTCCACGCCTGCGCTCCCGGCTCCGTGGTCTGGGTTCGAAGTGGACATCTCGCACCCCCAACGACACCGAGCTCATGGACACCTCCAGGTGACCGGCGATCTCCTGCAGCGTCCACGCCTGGGCTCGCAGCTCGCGCGCCCGCGCCTGCTCCACTTGTTTGCCCCGGAATCCCATGAGCGCCGAGGCTACGGAGCTGGTCTGACACCAGATGTGACCAGCGGTGTTAGATGCGGCGCGTCACGTGTCAGGGGCCGTCGAGGTAGTCGCGGAGCTTGTCGGAGCGTTGGGGGTGGCGGAGCTTGGCGAGGGTCTTCGACTCGATCTGGCGGATGCGTTCACGGGTGACGCCGTAGATCCGGCCCACTTCCTCGAGGGTGCGGGGCCGACCATCGTCCAGGCCGAAACGGAGCCGCACCACTTCCTTCTCGCGGTCGTTCAGCTCGTCGAGAGCATCGAGCACCGCCTGGCCCAACATCCGGCGGGCGGCCGCCTCGGCCGGCCGCACCGCAGCCTGGTCCTCGATGAAATCGCCGAGATGCGAGTCGTCCTCCTCGCCGACGGGCGTGTCGAGCGAGAGCGGATCCAGCGAGATGCGGAGGATCTCACGTATGCGCTCGGGCTCGAGGTCAGACGCCTCGGCCAGCTCGTCGACGGTGGGTTCCCGCTCGAGGTCCTGCACCATGGCCCGTTGGATCCGCTTCACCTTGTTGATGGTCTCCACCATGTGCACCGGTATGCGGATGGTGCGGGCCTGATCGGCGATGGCGCGGGTGATGGCCTGGCGAATCCACCAAGTGGCATAGGTGGAGAACTTGAAGCCCTTGCGATGGTCGAACTTCTCGACCGCCCGCATCAGGCCGAGATTGCCCTCCTGCACCAGATCCAGCATGGGCATACCCCTCCCCACGTAGCGCTTGGCGATGCTGACCACCAGCCGGAGGTTGGCCCGGGTCAGCTCGTGCCTGGCCCTCTCGCCATCGCGGGCGTCACGGCGCAGCCGCGCCAGTTCGAGCGCATCGACCTTCGACGGTCCGCCGCCCGCGGCCAGATCGGCCAGCTTCTCCTCGGCGATCGTGCCCGTCTCGATCCGCTTGGCCAGCGCCACCTCTTGTTCGCCGGTGAGCAGGGCCACTTGGCCGATCTCTTTGAGGTAGAGCCGCACGGAGTCCGACGAACCGGCGTCGACGTTGGACCGGCTGGAGGACGATGTGGGTGTCGGCGTCGGGGCACGCCGCACACTCGGTGGCGTCGTCGGGTTGTCCTCAAGATCGACGGACTCGTCCAGCTCGATCCCGCGGTCGGCCAGCAGCGTTCGCACCGTCTCGATGACCTCGGCGTCGAGGTCGACGTCCATGAACACCTCCATCACCTCGTCGAGGCTGAGGCGCCCGGCCCGCCGACCGCGACGCAGCATCTTCTCGAGTTGGTCGGGGGCGACATCGGGCCAGGCCGACACCGCGGACGTGGCGTCGGTCACGGCCGGCGCTCCTCCCCGTGCTCGATGAGCCACGGCAGGAGGTCGTCGAGGGCCTTCGTCCGGGTGTCGCGCTCGCGTAGGTCTTCCATACGGTGCTTCAACCAGGCCACCGGCTCGGCGTAGCTGCCCGGGTCATCGGCGGTTCGGGCCTCGGCCTGAAGGCCATCGAGCATTCGCTGGGACGCCAGGTCGACGAGTCGGGCCAACAGATCCTCGCCCTCGGCATCGACATCGGCCACCGCCATCGACCGGATGAAGTCACCCAGGTCGGGATCGACCACCGCCAGCGCCTGGTGCACCGAATCCGCCTCGAGCAGCGCCATGGCGGCGGCCCGATGACGCTCGTCGGCGAACAGCACGGGGTGCAGGCCGGCCCGGATCTCGTCCGGCGCCTGGATCAGCAACCTGAGCGCCTCGTCCTCGGCCGTGTCCCGGTGGCGCTCGACCCGGCGCGGTCGATTCGGCTCGAGCGGCGGCGGCCCGTCGTCGGCGGGGGCGTCGGCCATCTTGCGCAGCCGCTCGACGTCGACCCGGCAGCGATCGGCGATCCGTTGCAGGTAGTCGTCCCGCACCAGGTCGCTGGGGTGGTCGCGCACCACCGTCACCGCAGCACGAGCGGCACGGGCCCGACCCTCGGCACTGGACAGATCGGCACCGCCCAACACCCGGTCCACCCGAAACTGGAGGAAGGGCTTGGCCTCATCGACCGCCCGGCGCAGCCCTTCGGGATCGGTGCGGGCCAGGTCGCCGGGGTCGTGCCCTCCGGGCAGGTCGGCCACCCGCACATCCAGTTCGTAGGTGGTCTCCCACTGATGGATCCGCTCGGCGGCGCTCTGACCGGCCTCGTCGGCGTCGAACGCCAGTACCAGCCGGTGGGCGAACCGGGTGAGGATCTTGATGTGCTCCTCGGTGAGCGCCGTTCCACACGTGGCCACGGCCCGATCGAACCCCACGGCGGCGAAGCCGTGGACATCGGTGTACCCCTCACAGATGATGGCCTCGCCGTCGTCGCCGGCCCTCACCATGTCGCTCTTGGCCCAGTGGAGTCCGTACAGGGTGCTGCTCTTGTCATAGACCAGGCAGTCATCGCTGGTATTGCGGTACTTGGGGCCGTCGGCGTCGGGCATCTTGCGGCCGCCGAATCCAATGGGCTCACCGCCGATGTTGTAGATCGGGAACAGGACCCGGGCCCGGAAGAAATCCTGCTGGCGGCCGCGACGGTTGACGAAGCCCAGGCCCGCGTCCTTGAGGTCCCGATCCGACAACGAGAGGCTCTGGGCCAGGGCATCCCAGGCATCGGGCGCCCATCCCAGCTGGTAGCGGCGGACGGTCTCGCCGTCGTACCCGCGCGACTTCAGGTAGGCGCGGGCCGGTCCGGCGTCGGGGGCCGACAACAGGCGTTCGTGGTAGAAGGCGACGGCCTGGCCGATCGCTTCGATGAGGCGTTTCTTGCGGTCGCGCCGCTCGCCCTGCTTCTGGTTGTCGTATCGGAGGGTGATACCCGACATGGCGGCCAGCTTCTCCACCGCACCGACGAAGTCGAGTCCCTCCACCTCGCGCACGAAGGTGATGGTGTCCCCCGAGGCCTTGCAGCCGAAACAGTGGTACAGGCCCTCCTCGGCGTTCACGGAGAACGAACCCGAGCGCTCGTTGTGGAATGGGCACAGCCCAACCCAGCGGCGTCCCACCTTGCGCAGCGCGATGTGCTCGGTGACCACCTTGACGATGTCGGCGGACTGTCGCACCTTGGCGATGTCGTCGTCCGCGATTCCCATGTCGCGAACCTACCAGCGCCTGCGAGCCGCCCTCCCCGCGATCACGGGTTCACGCCGAGCACGGCCTGGGCGCCGGCCAGTCGGGCCACCGGCACCCGGAAAGGCGAGCACGACACGTAGTCGACGCCGATGGCCACGAAGTAGTGGATGGACGCCGGATCACCGCCGTGTTCGCCGCACACCCCGACGCTCAGCCCCGGCCGGGCGGCCCGCCCGGCGAACAACGCACCTTCGATGAGCGCACCGACACCGCTCTGGTCGATGGTGACGAAGGGATTCTCGGCCAGGAGCCCCTCCTCGGCGTAGGTGGGCAGAACCCGGATCTCCACGTCATCCCGACTGAAGGCGAACGTGGTCTGGGTGAGATCGTTGGTGCCCAGCGACACGAAGTCGGCCTCCCGAGCCACCGAACCAGCCAGGAGCGCGGCGCGAGGCGTCTCGATCATGGCTCCGATCGTGACGTCGGCCGCCCCGGCCGCGGCGACCTCGTCCTCGATCCAGCCACGCACGTGGGCCAGCTCGGACCGATCGACGACGAAGGGCACCATGATCTCGACCACCGGCGAGCCACCGGCGGCCCGTCGGTCGGCCACCGCCGCGAGAAGGGCGCGGACCTGGGTGCGGTACAGGTCGGGACGCAACACCGCGAGGCGGACGCCGCGAGTACCGATCATCGGGTTGTGTTCGTGCCACTGCCGAGCCGATGCCAGCAGCGCCTGCCCCGGGGCGTCGAGCTCGGATCGGGCCTCGGCGACCAGGAGATCCTCGAGCGGCGGCAGGAACTCGTGCAGCGGGGGGTCCAGAAGCCGAACGGTGACCGGCAGGTCGTCCATGGCCTCGAGCACCGCACCGAAGTCGAGGCGCTGCACGTCGTGCAGCGCGAGCAGGGCCGACTCCTGGTCGTCGGGATCATCGGCCAGCAGGTAGCGCTGGAACAGGGGTAGGCGGTCGCCGAGGAACATGTGCTCGGTGCGGACCAGCCCGATGCCCTGAGCGCCGAAACCACGAGCCCGGACGGCATCGGCGCCCGTGTCGGCGTTGGCCCGGACGGCCA
>JAOUEE010000021.1 GCA_029858875.1 Acidimicrobiia bacterium | reverse complement strand
GAGGTCAACCAGGACAACAACCCCGAGAACAACGAGTACCTCCTCGTGCGGAGCTTCAACCACGTCAACGGTCGGCCCGGAGGCCTGTACGGGCTGGGAGTCGCCGTGATCTTCGATGACGACTGAGCCGGTCCGCGCCCAGGGACCGACCCGGCCCGTCCGGGCCGGGTCGGTGTCCTTCGACTCATGAGCGAGCTGCCGCCCCACGGTCTGGTTGTCGCCATCATCGGCCCGGACGGATCCGGCAAGTCGTCGCTGTCGGCCGAGCTGGCCGACAGCCTCGGCGGCGAGCGGCTCTACTTCGGTAGCGGCGATGGCTCGTCATCGTGGCTGCGGTGGCCGCTCAAGACCACCCGGCGGCTGGTGGAATGGATCAAGCCACCGACGACCACCGCGGCGGAGCCGGCGACGACCTCGGCTGGATCGCCCCCTGCCCGACCACCGATCCAGCGTGCGGCGCGTGCGCTCTGGGCCCTCACGCTGGCCCGGGAGAAGGCGGCGAAGCTGAATCGGGCCCAACGCCTTCGCGCACGCGGGCGCGTCGTGGTCTGCGATCGGTATCCCCAGAACCAGGTCGCCGGCATCAACGACGGTCCGCTGCTGGCGCACTGGCAGTCCGCCCGGTCATCCATTCCTCGGGCGCTGGCCCGCTGGGAGCGACGGCCATACGACCGCGCCACCGACGAACCGCCGGACCTGGTCCTGCGGCTCGTGGTCTCCCAGGACGTGGCCGAGCAACGGCGCCCCGACCACGACCCCGCCGATCTGCGGCGGCGCCGCTCCATCGTGGCCTCGCTGCACTTCGATCATCCGACCTGCCCCGTCGTCGACATCGACGCCGACCGGCCCTACGAAGATGTGTTGGCCGCGGCCCTCCACGCCGTCGAGCACCGGCGAGCCGACGCCGCCGGGCTGTCCCGCACACTGCTCGTCGAGCTCACCGGCGTGCCGGGATGCGGCAAGTCCACCCGCGCCGCAGCGCTGCGCATCCGACTCCACGCCGCCGGCGTGACGGCGTCTGAACCGATGGCGAGGATCGGGCCCGACCACCGACTGCGCGTCCCCGTGAAGGTCATGGCCGCGAGCGCCGAGATGGTACGTCATCCGGGCGACGCTCGCCGAGTGCTCCTCGCCATCATCGGCACGCGACAGCCAACCACCTCACAGACCGCCAAGCGGGCACTGAACCTCCTGGCCAAGCAGCACCTTCTGCGTCGGGCCCGTCGGCGCGCCGGGGTGCATCTCATCGACGAGGGCACCATCCACGAGGTGTGTGCGGTGCGCTATCGCGCCGGCCACGACCTCGACCGGCCCGTGCTCGAGCGGGCACTCGTCGCCCCCGATGTCGTGGTGGCCATCCCGGTGGACCTGACCATCGCCGCCCGCCGGCTGGAGCAACGCGCGTCGCGCCACAGCCGAGTCCAGGACGGCGACCACGACATCGGCGCCGAGTTGAGCCGGTGGCGCGACCTGGTGGACGACGAGGTCTCCCGCTGGCAAGACGCCAACCCGTCGCTGGCCGTCGTCGACGACGACGATCTGGATGTTCTGCTCCTGTCCCCACCGGCCCCGACCCGCTCAGCCACGGGGAATTTCGGGACCATCGACGACTCGCGGGTGAGCACTGGTTAACCTTCAGACGATCGGTGAATTGCGGTCAAGGCTCTGAAGTGCTGGAATGCTATTCAAATATGCGGGAAACACACGTTAGTGGTGGGTAATGATTGATTTTGCATTCCTGACCCGACCCGACGCGCCGGATCGGAGGGTGACGACCGGGCGGTCACGGCCAGCCGTGCGGCGCTTGTGGATCGAGCTGCTTGTCGGGGCCGTCGCCGTAGCCGGGTTGGCCATGGCCAACCCCCGGACCGGTTGGGTGGGGTTGTTGGCACTGGCGGCGTTCGCTCTTCGCTTCGCCGATGTCGGCGACGTGTCCCGCCAACTCTCCACGACGCTTCCTGCCATCGGGTGGGCCATCGTGCTGGTCGTCCCCAGCGCGGTCGTCGTCGGTGCCGTCACCGGAGCCGACCTGATCGACACGATGGCCGACGCGCTGATCGTCGGCTGCGTGTTGGTGGCGGCGATCCTCGGAGCAGACGGAACCATTCGCCTGCTGCGGCGTCGGCGACGGCTCCGCCAGCCGGTGCTCATGCTGGGCGGCCCCGATGCGGGCGAGATGTACTCCCGCCTCATCGAGAACGACCGCCGCCGCCTGGTACCCATCGAGCCCACATCACGCTCCCGGGCCGCCACCGCCCAGGACATCGCCGAGATCCTCGCCCGCCGACCGGTCCACGCCGCGTTCATCTTCGAGGACGGCGCCGCCGTGGCAGAGGTCGACGAGACCATCGACCTGCTTCTGTCCCACCGGGTCGAGGTCTTCGTACACGCCGCCACCCGGTCGTGGCGGGCCCTCGACACGCACGTGGTTTCGCTCGACGGCACGGCCCTGGTGGCCGTCGGGCCCCACGGCTTCACCCCGCACCAGCGCCGGCTCAAGCGGCTCATAGACATCACCGTGTCGGCCGTCGCCCTCACCCTGTTGCTCCCGCTGCTCGTCCTCGTGGCCGCACTGGTGAAGCTGTCCAGTCGTGGCCCGATCGTGTTCCGCCAGACCCGCCTCGGGCAGCACAACCGCGAGTTCGAATTGCTCAAGTTCCGCTCGATGCGCGAGCACGAGAGCGTCGCCGAGTGGCACCCCACCGACGACGAGCTGGTGACCCCGATCGGACGGATCATCCGGGCGACGAGCATCGACGAGCTGCCCCAACTGGTGAACATCCTGCGCGGCGACATGTCGCTGGTGGGGCCTCGGCCCGAGCGGCCCTTCTTCGCCGACTCCTTCGCCGACATCCCCGGCTACGCCGATCGACTCCGCCTCCCGGTGGGGCTCACGGGTCTGGCGCAGATACAGGGACTTCGCGGAGACACGTCGATTCCCGAGCGCGTGCGCTACGACAACCACTACATCGAGACCGCATCCCTCGGCCGCGACGTCGGGATCATGCTCCGGACGCTCACCAAGTTGCGCATGCCCGAGCCTGATCTGATGGCCGAGGACGCGACCGACCGTCGCCCGGCCGACCACCACGTCGAGATCGACCTCACCGAATCGGCCGTCGACCACCACGCCGACCACTGAGCGCCGTCCCGTCACGGCCGAACAGCTGCACCGGGCCGGTCAGGACGGCGTCGACTGACGTTCGTCGAACTCCACCGCCTCGGCATCGAGATCGGCGAACTCGGCATCGTCGATGAGCGTTCCGTCTGCTTCGCTCGGCGGACCCCATCCGGTGGTGCGGATCAGCACGGCGGCCAGCGCCAACAGACCGACGGCAACGACCAGCCCGACCAGCAGCCGGGTCGGATCGTACTGCGGCCCGGGTGTATCGGCCAGGCCCAACCCGACGGGTCGGGCCCGGACGGCGACATCATCGGACAACACCACCGCCTGACACCGGGTGCGGCGACCACAGGCCACACCGTCGACCCCGACTCGGGCCACGTCGAGCACCATCGTCGCTTCGGCCCGACCGGTGTCGTCGGTGATCATCGCCACCTCCGGGCCCGGAGCGCCACACCGATCGCCGCCCACCGCCGGCTCCGCACACACGGTGACCACCAGCGCCACCCCCGGAGGGAAGCCACGGACCCCGACGACGATCTCGTCCCCAACAGTCAGACCCGACCGGGGCGACACCTCCAGCGTGCCCGGCGGCGGCGCGATGGCCCCGAACAGCAAATCGATCACGGCCTCGGCGCGTCCCCCCACGACCTCGACGGTGCAGCGCGGGCCTCCGGGACCGCACCGAGCCTCGTCGCCCGACGCCGAGATGGTGTCCTCCACCAGGTACTGGACGTCAGCCCGGCCACCGTCGTCGAAGCGGATGCTCTGGCGGTTGTGGCAACGCCGTTGCTCGAAATAGATGCACTGCACCATCGAACCGGTGGTGTCCGTGGGAAATCGGCTGGCCTCGATGTACAACACGGCCGATGGTTCGAGTCCGTCGACGAAGACGGGGGTGCCGCCTTGCTCCGCGGACCGCGGGTCGACCTCGACGGTCACGGTCTGCACGGACTCGGCTGCGTCCTGGGCCGACACCACACCCATCCCCACCGCCAGGACCAGGGCGAGGACGACATCGATCACGACCAGGCCCACCCCGGTCAGGATCACCCTGGCCGGTCGAACCCCACCCATGACCCCGGGACCCGCCTGCGGCCGCGACGCCCGAAACGGGCCGAGATCGGCCAGCCCCAGGAGCCCGAGGGCGATGAGCGGAAGTCCGAGGAGTGACAGCAACGTCGATCAACCCTGTGCCACGGGCACGGTTTCCTCGTCGAGTTGACGGTTGAGGGTGAAGATGCGACCCATCACCGGCAGCGTCAGGACGTTGAGCCCGTGCAACAGACCGACGATCAACAAGATCCCTCCCACCCGTATCGCCGTTCCCTGGAGCTGGGCGGCGTTGACGGTGTCCTCCCACCCCGACGATGGCTCGAACTGCACCGTGAACAGGATGTACGCCGAGAAGATCAGGTAGTAGGCGATGTCCATCAACACGATGAAGCTCTTCCCCGTACGGGGATTGGCTCGGAACACGTCGGCCGCGTACGACTTGCCGAAGCGGCGGATGAACGGGCCGAGCCAGATGGCCAGCCCGACCATGACGACGAACCAGATCGCCTCCAGAATCCACCAGTCCATGATGAGCACTCCTTGTCGTTGATCGATGGTGGCGACGGCCACCGCGAGGGCGGCAGCCACGAAACAGACCACGGCGCCCGAGCCGCGACGTCTCTGGGTACGGAGCCGTCGGTCGTCGGCCAGCGTGAGGCGCACCCGTTCGAACAGATCTCCGCTGTCGGTCACCGCGTCGGCTCCGGCTTCGAGCGCGCCACGCAACCGTTGGTCGAGGCTCACGGGATGACGGCTTCGGGCTCGACATCTTCGGCCAACGAGTTCTCGAGGGCCCGCATGCCTCGGGTCAGATGCGTCTTCACCGAGTTCCTGGACAAGCCGAGCGTGGAAGCGATGTCGTCGATCCCCAGTTCGTCGTAGTAGCGCAGGATGAGGCAATCCCGTTGGCGGGCGGGCAGGGTACGCAGCGCGTCCAGCACCTGCTGGTGCTCCTCGGCCACCACGACGGAGTCCTCCACCCCGGCGACCCGCTGGTCGAGCGGCAGCCGGTGGCGCAGCGATACGAGGCCCCGGCGATTGTGGTCGCGGGCCAGGTTCAAGACGATGGACCGCAGGTATGCCCCGGCCTTGTGCGGCTCTCGAATGCGATGGGCCGACCGTGACAGGCGAATGAAGGCCTCCTGCACCAGGTCTTCGGCCGCGTTGCGGTCGTCGACGAAGAGTCGGGCCATGTGCACCAGCCCCCGAGCGTGCTCGTGGTACATCGCCTCGACGAACGCGTCGCGGTCCGCTTCGGCCGAGACCGACCCGGCCGACGAGACGACCGTCAGTGGGGTGACCTCGGCCATGGCGAGCAGCTCGTGGAGCACGCGCGCACCCACGGCAGTGGTCATCACACGAGCTTCCCACGATGCCGCGTCGGTGGCGACCCGAACGTCACTCCTCGGAACCACACACCGCCAGGCCGTAGACCCGGGCCCGCGTGTTGACATCGTGGAAGGGATCGGTCTGTTCCATCGCCTCGCGCTCGGCCGACCCGCCTTCGGCCGCCGCATCGGAAATCCGGACGGCGTCCTCCAGCGCGGTCTCGAAGTCGTCGTAGAGCCGCTCCAACTGATTCTCGTCGCCCTCGGGTGCCGCCAGCGCCCGGAGGTCCTCGAGCGAACCGCCCCAGACGTCTGCCAGTTCCGTCATCATGGCCTGATAGGCCACGAACACCGAGTCCGACGGCGGCTCGGTCTCGGGATCGACGCCCTGCTCCTCGAGGTCGGCGTAGAACGTCTCGAACAGCGGTTCCAACTGGTCATTCGCCCTCTGGCAGATGGCGTCGGCCTGCTCGACATACTCGGGCTTCGACAGGGCCTCGGCGTCGCTACCGCACGCCGCCGCCGCGAGCGCCAGCATGACGAGCAGGGGGGTCAGCTTTGGAATGTGGGGCATGTCGTCTCCTCCTCGGGAGGCCATCCGACGCTCGGAGCCGGGCGGCTCGGTTCTGGGTGTGCACCTTCACCACCTACAGACGGACCAAGGACCCCAGCGGGTGACAACCGTCCGCATCTTTCGCAGCGTTCCGGGTCGAGATGATGCAGACTGGACGGAGAAACCTCGTGCCGATCGACACCTCACAGGCCCGGCGATTCCTGTGCGACGGGCTGGGCCTGAACGCCGCGCTCGTCGAGCCGGCCGGGTCCGGAGCCTGGTCGCAATGCTTTCGCTTCTCGGCCGCGATCTGGTGATTCGATTCGGCTGCCATGTCGCCGACTTCGAGAAGGACCGATTCGCCCAACGCTTCAGCGAGCAACGGCTCTCCCCGTGCTCGAGGTGCTCGACATCGGCGAGGTCGACGACGGGTACTATGCGATCTCGACCCATGCGCCGGGCTCCCCGGTGGAGGAGTGCCCCGATCGCTGGTCCACGCCGACCTGATCAACGGCAACGTCCACGTGCAGGGAGACTCCATCAGCGGCGTCTTCGACTGGGGATGTGCCCTCTACGGCGATCATCTGTACGACCTGGCCTGGCTCGAATTCTGGAGCCCCTGGCATTGGAACCTGGACGTGGGCCGGCTGCGTCGCGCCCTGGGCCGAACGTGGCGGCGCAACGGCGGTGAACCGACGGGAGCGAACCGACGCCTGCTGGCGTGCCACCGGCACATCGGACTCGACCACCTGGCGTACAGCGCCCATCTCGGCCATCAGCGCGCCATCGTCGACGTGGCCCACCGGATGCGCACCGTGACCGCCGAGTTGGCGCGCTGAGTCGCGCCTCGCGCCTACTGTTCGGGGATGACGACCCGGGGAGATCATGTGAGTCGCACACCAGTGCTTGCCGTCCTGTTGGCCCTGGCCCTGGCGGCCGGGGCCTGTACGTCCTCGGGCGACGAATCCGACGCGGTCGGCACCGACGAGGGCAGCACCACCAGCGGCGCGGCGCCCACGAGCCGGTCATCCACATCCGGCACGGACACCACACCCAGCAGCTCCACCACCCTGGCCCCGCTGACCGCGTCGTTCCGAGGTGTCACCGAGGACACCATCGAGATCGGCGTGGTCGTGTCGGACCTGGAGGCCCTGCGCGAGCTGGGCCTGGTCGACATCAACCGCGGCGACGAAGAACTGGTGTGGCGGACCTTCGTCGACGAGGTCAACGCGCGGGGCGGCATCAACGGTCGCATGCTGAACCTCACCTGGGCCCCGTACGTGCCCACGCAGGAGACCAGTGCGTCGGAGGCGTGCATCCTGCTCACCGAGGATGTGGGGGTCTTCGCGGCCCTGGGCGGCATTCGGGGCCCGGCGGCGTCGGTCAACAGCTGCTTCCTGGCCGACCACGAGACGATCATGGTCGGTGGCACCCAGACTCCGGAACTGCAGGCCACGGCGGTGGCGCCGTGGATCAGTGACCAGATGTCGGCCGACCGGAAGTACTCGGGCGGCATCGCGCTGATGGACCAGGAGGGACTGCTCGACGGCACCGTGGGGCTCGTCTACGACTCCACCGAGCAGGGGCTGGTGGACGACGTCATCCGGCCGGCGCTCACCGATGTCGGGGTGACTCCCATCGAGGGCGTGCAGGACATCCCGCCCGGCGACCTGGCCGCAGCCGAGGCGCTGTTCCCCGTGATCCTCGAGCGCTTCGAGACCGAGGGGGTGGACACCATCATCCTGGTGCAGGCGGCGATGAACCTGGGTGCCGGCCTGTTGCTCGACAACGGCTTCGACGGCCAGATCCTGGGCCTCGATCCCACCAACCAGGTGTCGGCTCTGGGCGGCTACGACGAGCGGCTGCCGTCGGAGTTCGACGGCATCATCGGCATCACCGGCGCCTCGGTCGACGAGCGCTGGGAGATGCCCGAGACCCAGGCGTGCGTCGACCTCTTCGAGGCAGCCAACCCCGACATCGAGGTGCTCGAGTCCACCCAGGTGCCCGAGGGCGAGGCCGATTGGGCCGTGCCGGTGGTGGAGGGCTGTCGCCACATCGCCCTGTTCGAGGCGATTGCCGGCAATGCCGGCGTGGACCTCACCAACGAGTCCTTCGCGGCGGCGCTCGAGAGCCTGGGCACCTTCGCCCTGCCCGGCCAGCCGTTCAACAGCCTGGCCGTCGACAAGACCGACGCCGACGACTCGCTGCGCCTGGGCATCTTCGACTCCACCCTGGGCGACGAGGGTGACCTCGCGCCGTACACCGAGCTGCGCGCCATCGGGTGAGCAGGTGAGCCCGACGTGGCGAAATGGCCCGGGCTCGCTGCGGTCGGCCTGATGCCACCCGGTGCGAGCGGTGGGGTGACGGACCGGATCGAGGTGGGTGGCGTCGGCTTGTCCTATCGCCGATGGGGCCGTCCCGGCCCTCGGCCGGCGGTGCTGCTGCACGCGCTGGGCGAGGAGGCGGGTGCTTGGAAGGATGTCGGCTCGGTGCTGGCTCTCGACCGGCCGGTGTACGCCTTCGACTGTCGTGGCCACGGCGCCAGCGACCACACGCCGGACTACTCGTTCGAGCTGCTCCGCGACGACGTGGCCGGTGCCGTCGAGACGCTCGGGCTCCACCAGGTGTCGATCGTCGGGCATTCGCTGGGTGGGATGGTGGCGTACCTACTGGCTGCGAAACGGCCGGCCTGGCTGACCCGGCTGGTGCTGGAGGATGCGCCAGCGCCGCTGCCGGTCGTCCCGCCCCGCCCCACCCCACGGCGTCCGAGCGCCGACCTCCCGTTCGACTGGCAGGCGTTGGTCGAGCTCTACCGCCAACGCGACCAGCCCGATCCGCAATGGTGGGCGGCGCTCGACCAGATCGAGGTGCCCACCCTGGCGATCGGCGGAGGAACAACGAGCCACGTCGACGAGGATCAGTTGGCCGACATGGCCCGGCGGATCCCGTCGTGCGCGCTGACCACGATCGACGCCGGCCATCACATCCACCAGAACCGCCCCGACGAGTTCCTGGCTGTGGTCCGGCCGTTCCTCGCCGGCGACGACGGCGGGCACTAGCCAACCCGCGGTCAGTCGAGCAACGAGCGATCGACCATGGCCCGATCGAGATCGCGAACCCCGGTGAAGGCGATGACGTCGCATCCCGGCGCGAGCGCGCCGTCGGTACCGAGGTTCGGTCGATGGCCCGGAGCATCCCGACGTCGGCCTCCGACCCCGCCTCGGGCTGGAAGCGACAGACCACACCAACCTGGTCGACCACCCGGATTGCGGCGGTCATCGTTGATCGAGCGACCGCTGCATCAGCACCAGGTCAAGCCACCGATCGTGCTTGCGGCCGATCTCGTGGAGTCGGCCGACGGTCTGGAAGCCGAGCCGCTCGTGGAACACAATCGACTCGGTGTTGTCCCCGTCGATGCCGGCCACCATCACGTGGGCGCCCGCCGCTCGGGCACGATCCATCAGCGCGAGCAGCAGGGCGCGACCAGCGCCCCGGCCCCACCACCGCTGGTCGACGTGTACCGAGTGCTCGACCGTGAACCGGTAGCCCGGCCACCGATGCGAATCTCGGAAATCGCCGTAGCTGGCCCACCCGATCAACTGGTCACCATCGACGGCGACCAGCACCGGCCGCCCGACGGCCTGCTGCGAACGTTGCCACGCCAGTCGCTCCTCCACGGTGTGGGCATCGTCGGTCCACTCGATGGTGGTGGTCTCGAGTAGCGCGTTGTGGATCGTGGTCATCGCCGCCACATCGCCGGCGACGGCATCGCGAACCCTGATCTCCATCGCCCCAACCTGTAGCAGGCTCCATCGCGGTTACAAGTTGCGGGGCGGGGGAATCAGCGGTGCAGGTCGACACCGCGGCTCGTCAGGATCCAGTCGGCGGCGTCGGCCGCTGGGGAGTGGCGCGACCGGAAGCCGGCTCGGTCCAGGTCACACCTCCACCGAGCCGCAGGGGATGTTGGTGACCACGCCGGCGTGCTTGATGCGCAGCAGGTACGAGTGTCGGCCGGAGGTGGCGGTGGTGTCGATGTGGGCGTGCGCGGGGCGGCTCACCTTGGTGAGGAAAACGCCGTCGCGGCGCACGATGTAGGTGTCCTCGCCCGGCCAACCATGCCACCGCAGCTCGACGTCGCCGTCGGCGCCGACCCCGGCCCTGCACCAGTCGGGCGGCGGCACGGTGACCGGTCCGCAGTGAACGTCGCGCACCAGGCCGTTCTCCTTGATCCGGATCAGGTAGGTGTACGAACCGACCCCTGGCTCGTCTCGGTGGGCCAGCCCGCCGTCGAGCACCTTGACCAGGAAGGCGCCGTCGCGACGCACCACGTAGGTGTCCTCTTCGGGCCACGCATCCCACCGCAGCTCGACCTGCCCGTTGGCTCGTACCGTTGTCCGGCACAGCACCGGCGGTGCGGGGACGGTGACCACACCGCAGTCGATGTCGGTGACCACCCCGATCTCCTGCACCCGTACCTCGTACCGGTGCAGGCCGGGACTGGGACGTCGATCGCTGTACGCCAGACCTCCGTTCTCGACCTTGCCGGAGAACTGGCCATCTCGGCGGATCGAGTACACCTGCTCACCCATCCACGAGCCCCATCGCAGCACGACCCGCCCGGACGGGTGCACCGAAGCCGAGCAGGTCGGCGCCGGCGGGCCCGGGTCGTCGAACAGGACCTGGTCGTACACGGCCACGTGTGGACGAGCGGCCCCGTCGATCTGCGTGAAATCGCCGGTCGCGACCAGCCCCCACGGCGAGGGATCCAGATCCCACACCCCGAACACGCTGTTGGGGCGGGGGATCCAAGCCACCAGCCCGCCGGTGCGGGAATCGAGCGCCATCAGTCGCGTCCGGCCATCCGCGGCGTCGGCGTAGTCGAAGTGCCCGCCCACGTAGAGCACGCCGTCGCTCTCCAACAACGCCTGTGAATCGGACTCGTGGTCGTACTGCCACAGGAGGGCGCCGTCGGAGACACGGACGGCACGAGTGCGGTTCCCCCCGATGGAGGGCGGCCCACCGACGGCCATGAACAAGGTCGACTGGTCTTCACTGAGGGCCAGGTCGAGCACCGTGTACGAGTTCTGGAAGTTGATGGGCAGCGGCCGTCGTCGGCCATCGGCTGCTCGCACCCGCGCCACCCGGCCCGTCGCCGGCTCGCTGCCCAGGCTGGTGAAGCTGCCCGCCACGTACAGCGTCGACCCGTTGGCCGACAGCTTCAGATCGCGCACCCGGCCGTTGGCGTTGGCGAACCAGGTGGTGAGCACGGCGTCGTGCTCGAGGGCCGCCAGTCGGTGCCGGGGTCGACCGCCGATGTTGCGGAACTCGCCGCCGACGTACACCCGATCGCCGCGCACGGCCAGCGCGAGCACGGGCCCATCGACATCCACCTGTCCGGCCAACAGCGCCCCGGTCACGGGGTGGACCTTGGCGAAGTTCCGACGGGCCACCCCGTTGACCGTGGTGAACTCGCCGCCGACGTACACCCCCGACCCATCGGGTGCCGCGGCCATGGCGTGGACCGGTCCGTTGGTGTCGACCTGCCAGCCGTGGTCGACCAGGCGAGTGGTCATGTCGATGGCCGCCGCGTTGCGATGGTCTCGGCCTCCGGCTCGCCAGAAATCCCCTCCGAGGTACAGCCGGGTGGTCAGAGACGTGGACGCCCGCACGGTGCTCCCGGTGCCGTCGTCCACCCCCTGTGTCCCGATCGGTCCGTGGGTCGGCACCGCGGCGTCGGCCCTGTCGCCCAGTGCCACCAGCGCCAGCACGACGAGCCCGGCGACCGTCCACCACCGGACGACCCGCATACACGCTCCGTCGATCACCATCGAGCCCTTTCGGCTGATTCGAGGGGATTTGACGCTTGCTCCGACGGTAGCCAACCACGCCCAGCCGGCCAAGGGTCGTTCGGCTCGTTCTCGACGGGTGTCAGGCCGACGAGCCCGACCCGATCAGGTGCGCCGACACCGCCGCCGGGTGACACACCGCGACAGGCGATCAGATCCACGGCCGCCCTCGCCCCACCCCGGACACGAAGCGGAGGTCCCAACTACACGTCGACGACGCGGAGTCCCGGACCGGAAATCGCTTCTCAGGCCTGGGGGCTCACTGGAGCGGACGACCGGGCTCGAACCGGCGACCTCAACCTTGGCAAGGTTGCGCTCTACCAACTGAGCTACGTCCGCGGGATTGGCCAGCGTAGCAACCCGCCGGGCCAACCGGACAGCTCGGGGACGGGATCCGTGCCCGTCAGTCGCCCAGCGCCTCGGACACCCCGAGGGCCAGCCGCTGGGCCGACGACCGGTCGATGATCTCGTCCAGCGTCGCCGAGTCGTTGGCATCGACAATGACGATGGTGGCCTGGTCGCCGTCCTGCCAACCCGACACCTCGAGGCCCTCGGCCAGGAGGAACTCCACAGCATCGGCCTTGAAAGCTCGATCGCTGGTCAGCACCAGCCGCTGGTCAGTGAGCGCCACCACCCCACCGGCACCGTTGAGCCGACCCACGGCCAGGTCGCGCACCTGCTCGCCGTCGCGCAGCACCACCGACAACACCGCCAGCGCGGCGCGCGCGGATTCGGCCGCGGCCGCGCTGAGACGGCCGACCAGGTCGGCCAGGCCGTGCGGATCGGGCGCCGCGTCGGCCTCGTCGACGGCCGCGGTCGGGCCGGCCAGCTCGTCACCCGAGGGCGGCGCGGGCGGCCCGTCGGTCTCGATGTCGGACTCAGTGGTCTCGGCCACCACGGTCTCCTGGGATCGGGGAAGGGACGCCAGTCGGAAGCAGAGCTTACGCCGACTCGGCCGGCGGACGGAGATCGATGCGCAGCACCAGCACGCCGTCGTCCACCGAGGCCTCGGCATCAGCGATGATGGCGAAGTCCTGGTAGTCGAGCTGGGCCTGCTCGATGAACATCTTGCGCTCATCACCCCCGACCGGTGGCAGGGTGCGAGTGCGAACGGCTGCCGCTCGCGCCTTGAACCGTTCGATCATGGCATCGATGTCGCTCTGGTCAGCCACCGATCACTCCTTCGTTGACTCGTTCGCTCGCATCGGTCGGTTCCGGTAGGGGATCGTCGGGCGGCACCGGTTCGAACAGCTCGCCGGGATCGGGCCCGTCCACCGGCGCGGTGCGGGCGGCCAGCACCCGGGCCCGGCGGGTCGGTTGGGTGTGCCACCAGAACAACAGGGTGAGCAGGGCCAGGGACACGGCGATGATGAGCATCCCGATGACGGCCCGGTCGATCCGATTCTCGTTGGCCGAGTCGCTGATGCGGACCTTGGCCGCATCGCCCTCGCCCTCGATGTCGCGTTCTTGCCCGGCCACCGGCGTGAAAGCCCCCAGGACCAGACCGAGCACCAGGACGAGGACAGCCAGCGCGGTGGCCTTGTTCCTTCGATCTCCGTGTTGCCTACGCACCCTGAACCGCACCCTCAGCCCCGACTCCTCCGAGGTCGCCAACCTACAGCGGACGCGGCTCATGAGTGGTGTCAGCGCTGATGAGCGGGACACCAATAGGTGGTGCGACCACCCACCGTCGACCGAGCCAGGGGCGCGCCGTCTCGGGGACAGCCCGCGCCCGGGCGGCGACTGGCCTGCAGATCGCCGGTGTGGGATCCGCCGCGTTGGGCGAGATCATCGAGCACGCGGCGCAGTGTGCGGTGCAGGCGACGCAGCTCGGTGGTGTCGAGCGAACCGGCCTCCCTCTCCGGCGACAATGCGGCCCGCCACAGCGTCTCGTCGGTGAGCAGGTTGCCCATGCCGGCCAACCGGCCCTGGTCCATCAGTCGGGCCTTCAACGGCGCCGTGCTGGCGCCCAGGACGTCGCGCAGCCCGGCCAGGCCGATGGACCAGGCATCGGGACCGAGGCGCTCGACGTCGGGGTCCAGCTCGACGCCACCCAGCCGTCGAGGATCGCGCAGCACCATGGTGCCTCCATCGGCGAACGTGACACCGAAGCGATCCCAGGCCGGGTCATCCCGATCGCTCGAGTACTCCAGCCGTTCGATGCCGGCGGCCCCGTCCACCAGCAAGCGCCCGGTCATGCCGAACCGCAACCCCAGCACCGCTTCGGCCTCCACGTCGAGCAGCAAGAGCTTCCCCCGGCGACGAGCCGCCCCGAATCGGCGACCGACCAGCGACACGGCGAGCTCCTCCCGCTGGGTCCCGCCCTTCAGGAACCACGCATCGTCGGCCTGCACCGACACCACCTCGCGCGCCAGCGCCCGAGCCGCGGTGCGACGGTACGTTTCGACCTCGAGGATCTCGGGCACGTCGGGTCAGGCGGCGCCACGGGCCCGGTCGAGGGCCTGGAGCAGATCGGCCTCCAGGTCGAGGGGGTGCTCCAAACCGGCCGAGAGGCGGACCGTGCCCGGTCCGATGCCCGAGGCGTCGAACTCCTCGGGGGTGAGGCCGACGTGGGTGGTGGAGGCAGGATGGGTGACCAGGGTCTCGGGCCCACCGAGTGAGGTGGCCAGCTGGGCGATCTCGGTCGACTCCACGAACACCCGGCCGGCTTCGAGCCCGCCGACGATGTCGAAGGTCAACAGGCCGCCACTCATCTCCATCTGCCGTTTGGCCAGGTCACGCTGCGGGTGTGAGTCGAGGCCCGGGTAGCTCACGTTCTCGACCAGGGGATGATCGCTCAAGAGCTCGGCCAGGTGCTGCGCCGTGGACGTCTGCTGACGCAGCCGCACTCCGAGGGTGCGCAGACCCCGCAGGCCGTTCATGGCGTCGAACGGCGCGGCATTGGCGCCTTGGAGCACGGCGAAGCTCCACAGCCAGGTGAGGAGCTCGTCGGTTCCGGCCACCACCCCCAACGTCGCGTCGTTGTGACCGGCGATGGCCTTGGTCGCCGAGTGGAGCACCAGGTCGACGCCGTACTCGAGCGGGCGCTGGATCAAGGGTGTGGCGAACGTGGAGTCGACCATGGTGATCGGTCCCTTGATGGCACCGAGCTCCTCCAGGTCGACGATGCCCAGGCGCGGATTGGCCGGCGTCTCGGCCACGACCAGCATGGTCTTGCCGGGGATGATCGCCCTTGCGAACGCGCCGGGTTCGGTACCGTCGACGAAGGTGACATCGATGCCGAAACGCGGGCAGGCGGTCTGCAACAGCAGCTGGGTGCCGGCGTACAGCTGCTTCTGGGCGACGATGTGGTCGCCCTTCGAACACAGGCCCAGCACCACCGCACTGATGGCCCCCATGCCCGATGCGAAGGCCCGGGCCGACTCAGCCCCCTCGAGGTCGGCGATGGCATCCTCGAAGGCAGCCACGGTGGGGTTGCCGTACCGTGTGTAGAAGCGATCGGCGCCGGCTTCGGTGGCCATGCGCCGACCTTCCTCGACCGTCGGGGTCACGAACGTCGTCGTGGCCCAGAGCACCGGGGCCAGGGCGGTGTCGTTGCCGCCCCTCCCGGCCCGGATGGCCCGCGTCTCCAGCCGTCGTGAGGCGGCGGCTTCATCGGTCATGAGGGCTCCTTGCCGAGGAAGTCGGTGATGATCGGACCCAGCTCGGCGTGCTCCAGCAGGAAGCCATCATGGCCCTGCGGACTGTCGACGACGTGGTACTCGTGGCGGACGCCGACCGCCTCGAGGGCCTGCACCAGCTCGCGCTGTTGGCGCGGTGGGTAGAGCGCATCGGAGCTGATCGAAGCGACCAGAACGGGCGCGGTGACGCGCGCGAGGGCGTGTCGCACCCCGCCCCGCCCTCGGGCCACGTCGTGGAGGTCCATCAGTCGATTCAGCAGCAGATAGCTGTTGGCGTCGAACCGGCGCACCAGCTTCTGGCCATGGTGGTCGAGGTAGCTCTCGACGTCGAAGCGGCCCCACAGGCCGAAGTCGCCGATGCGGTCGATGGTGGACCGCCCGAACCGCTCCTGGAAGACCTCATCGGTGCGGTAGGTGATCTGGGCGATCTGGCGGGCCACGGCCAGACCGGCCGCCGGCCCGTCGCCGGGATCGGCGTGGTAGTAGTCGCCTCCGCGCCAGCGCGGGTCGAGGACGATGGCCAGGCGTCCGACGGCACTCCACGCCACCTGCTGGGGACTGGCCGCCGCGGTGGTGGCCAGAGCCACCACCGTCCGCACCCGGTCGGGGTACATGATGGCCCATTCGAGGGCCTGCATCCCGCCCATGGACCCGCCCACCACGGAGTGCCAACGGTCGATCCCCAGGTGATCGGCGACGCGGCGCTGGGATCGCACCACATCGCGCACCGACACGACGGGGAAGGCCGAGCCGTAGGGCCGACCGGAGGTCGCATCGACGCTGGCCGGGCCGGTGCTGCCCTGACATCCGCCGAGGACATTGACGCACACCACGAAGTACCGGTCGGTGTCGACGGCCTGCCCCGGGCCGATGAAGTCGTCCCACCAACCCTCCGCTCCGTGGCCGTGGGCGGCCAGGCCCGCTGCGTGGGCGTCACCCGTGAGGGCGTGGCAAACCAGCACCGCGTTGTCGGCCGCGTCGTTGAGCTCACCCCAGGTCTCGTAGGCCAGCTGCGCACCGTGGAGCACGCCGCCGAACTCGAGGGCGAAGCCCCGATCGGACGGGAGGTACAGGAACTGGCGTCGGCCGGGCGGGTCGCCGGGTTGCCATGCGCCGGTGACCGGGAGATCGGCCGGCAATCGGGTGTCGAGCACGCGGCGGGCGATCACGGCGGGGTCGTGCAGAGTCAGCACGTCAGCCGCTTCGTCGTTGTCGACGGGTATCGCCATGTGCTGCCTCCTTCTGTTCGGAAGGGGCGGACTTGGTGCCTCGTGGAGATTCAGACAGTTCGTTGCCGGAAGGCCACATCCCCGCCGAAGCGGGCTGGCACCTTGGGTGTCCGTCCCAGGTTGCCGGACGCTGCGAGGATGCGGCGCCGCTCATGATGTCGTTTCGTTGTGTTACCAGAGGACCACGCTAGCGGCCGCGACGCAAGCCGACACCCGGATCGGCCAAGCCCGCCCGCCGCCGCCACCACTCGGCGACGGCCGGCGCCGAGACACCCAGGATCCGGTCGGCGCCGGCGGCGGTCTGGATGAGAAGGCTGCGCCACCGGTCTTCGGCCGCCGCCTCCTGCGCCCGGCGGGCCAGCCGGGCCACGCTGCTCCACGGACTCGGATCGTCGAGGCCAGGGAGCAGACGGACCTCGCGGGCGGCCAGCTTGATGACACCACGATGGCGACCGGTGCCCAACGTGTGGGCGGCGGCCCAGGCGCTGATGCTCGGGGCCGACAGCAGTCCGGCCACTTCCCACACGAGGTCGGGGGGTGGGATGACCGCCAGAACCGGAGTGAGCGGCATCAGCGTGCCGTCCGGATCGGCCACCACCTCGATCACCGGCGTCTGCGTGGCCACCAGAACCTTCGGCACCAGGAGTCGGTCGGCCCAGGCAGCCACCTTTGCGCCGGACCGACGCAGGACGGCGAGATCGACCCGGGGATCGTCGTAGTCGCGACGCTGCACGCGCACCGGCCGCCGGTCGGGGTCGAGGCGCAACGGCCCGATGCGACCGGCGGTCACCACCCGAGGTCCCGGACCGCCCTCACGGGTGGCTGCGGCGATGGCGTAGTACTCGTCACGAAATCCGGCCATCACCTCTGCCCGCTCTCCGAGGGTCGTCGACGCCGAGGGCCGGGCCGGAGGTATGCCCACCAGGGGAGCAGCCAACGACGCGAGCTCGCCGGGACTCGACGGGGCGGGCGCCGTTCCCGCTCTGGCGACGCCACGACCCTGGTACCGCGTCACCGGGCCGAGTCGGCGCGACCGCTCCACGATGGGTGCACAGACCTCGACCGCGGCGCCGAACACCCGCTCGGTGGCCACCCACAGGCCCCGCAGGCACGTCTGTTCCAGAAGTCGGCGCCGCACCTCGCCGGCATCACGGGCAGCCAGGAACGACAGCGGCTGCACCAGCACCATGTGTCCGTCCGCTTCGAGCAGCCCCAACCCGACGAGCAGGAACAGGGCAGAGGAGTCCACGTAGGGCCCGCACGCGTCACCGAAGCGCTCGCGCAGCACCTGACGGGCCTCCACGGACGGCGCGGTGTCGCGCGCCAGCGGACTGAGGAAGGGTGGATTTCCCACCACCAGGTCGAAGCGGTGGGACCACGGGGGCGGGTGTCGCAGCGTGTCCGCCACCACCACGCGGTCGGGCGGGCAGGGGGCACCGGCCCACAACGACAACGCGGTGCGGGTCACATCGACGGCGAGGGGATCGATGTCGGCCCCCCACAAGCGTTCGGTCACGATCGTCGCTCGGGGCAGGCCCGTCCGGGTGAGCAGGTCGGCCGCGGCCAGCAGGAACGCCCCGCCGCCGACGGCCGGGTCGCACACTCGACCGACCGGTCCGCCGGGGCAGGCCACCTGGACGAGACGGCGAGCCACATCGTCGGGCGTGTAGTGACTGCCGCGGCGGCGCCGGGTCGCGGTGGCCTGACCGTGCTCGTGCAATGACCCCAGCAGCTCGACCGACACGGGCAGATCTCCCACCACGGCGTCGTCGGCCACCTCCAACAGCGAGGGGGCCACCAGCGCCTCGGCATCGAGGCCCGCCCGGCGCGCGATGGTGACCGCCACACCGCCGATGACGTCGGCCGAGGGGGGTCGACCGATCGCGTGCAGCAGGTCGTCGATGGCGGTCATGGCCCGCGGTCCGGACCCACTCAGCGCAGGTGGGCTGCGGCGCGCCCGGCATAGGGCGGCAGGTCGAGATAGGTGCGGATGCCAGGCGGCGCGGCCACCACGGCGGGCACAGCACTCACGCAGTGCGTCGCCGTGGCGACGATGCCCGGGTTGCGGGCCAACCCGGCGGCGACGGATTCGGGGTGCCATCCGTGGATGGTGACGCTCGTGGAGGGGTCACCGGTGATCTCGATCTCGAAGCGCTCGCCCTCGGGCCCGAACGTCCAGGCCGGATCGAGGTGCTCCTCGCCCATGAACCAGTTGGTGCGCACGGTGATGACCGGCTCACCCTCGACCGTGCCCTCCCAGCAGAACTTCTGGGCCGCCACCCGACCCGGAGCGATCGGGCCGACCGGCGAGTCGATGGGGGCGGTGGCCACCGCCACCTCGTGGCCGACCCGCAGATCGGGATCGAGGGCGAAGCCCAGCTCGTGGGCGACCATGGCCACCGATTGGCCGAAGCCATCGCCCAACACGGCGGGCATGATGCCGGCGGTCGCCTCCTCGGGCGTCCGGCCGAACATCATGACGTCGCCCACCACGTCGGGCGCACCATAGGTGCGGATGTCACTGAACTCCTCGGCCCGCACATGGGTGATCGACTGGGACAGGGCCGACACCACCAGTGGGAGCCGCTCGGTGACCCCGCCGGGATGGATTCCCGTGCCGTGCACACTGGTGCGTCCCTCGGCGCAGGCGGCCTCCACACGGGACTCGTCCCGGCCACCGGGGAAGAACCAGCCGAGCGGGGTGACCACGTTGGCCCCCGAGGCGAGGATGCGCACCACCATCGACGGATCGGCCAAGAGGGGGGCGTAGATCACACAGTCGGCCCCCACTCCGAGCAGCTGGTCGACGTCGGCGGTGGCGATGACTCCCACCGGGTCGATACCGGCGAGGTCGCCGGCGTCGCGCCCGACCTTTTCGGCATCGTGCACCCAGCACCCGACCAGCTCGAGCTCGGGGTGGGCCACCACCCCGGCGATGGCGGCCCGCCCAACTCCCCCGGTGGCCCATTGGATGACGCGGATGACCATGATGACTCCCCTTGCGTGCGCGTTGCTCGGGGAGTATCGCACCGAATGGCACCCCCCGGTCGCCCGGCCACGGGCTGACGCCGACGCTCAGAGCGCGAAGATCTTGACCCGCACGCTGGTGGGGCGGGTGTTGCCGCCTCCGATCATCGTGATGTCCTCGGCCCAGTCCGTGAGGGGCCGGCCGTTGGCCCGGTCGAGCAGGATGTGCACCTCCACCGATTCGCCCGGCTTGAGCTGACCCTCGGCCGGGTTCACCTCCAGACCGGACCCCGCCTGCACCGACAGCAGCCAGTTGGCGGCACCGCCACCGTTGTTCACCAGCCGCAGGGTCTCGAACGTGGAGGCATCGCGGAACTCGATCAGGTCCTGCGAGGGCTGGATGAGCCCCGGGCTGTCGTAGACGATCAGGTCGGGATCGGGCTCCTCGGGCACCCACGGTTCGCTGGTCGTCGAGCCCTCCGGTACCACGGTCGGGATCGTGATCTGAAAGCCGAGCGAGGTGGGTGGGATCGTCGGTCGTTCCTGCGCCGCGGGCTCCGCGGGCCCACCCCGTCCCAACGCGAAGACCACCCCTCCCCCGATGAGCAGGGCCATCACGACGGCCACGGCGACCAATTTCCGGCTGCCTCCACCCGCCGAGGCGGGCGGCTCGGGCTCGATGCGGCGCCGCGACGGCAGCGCCCGCTCGGCGGCGGCGGCCAGACTGGCGTCCACCGGGAACTCGGCCACACCGAACCGACCCCGCGGCGGGGCCGGGCGCGGTGGAGCCGCGGCGGTCGCCGCCAGGTCGGGCGCGTCACGCGCGGCGTTGTGGCCAGAGAGAGGCACGACCTGCCAATCGGCACACCGCCAGCCACGTCAAGGCTTCCCTCCGGCGGTCAGGCATTTGATCCGATGGGCCTATCGCGGGCCGCCGGCGGGGTCAGCCCGCTCCCGACGTCAACGTCAGCTATCGCTCTGGTGCCCGATCTCCTCGGTGACGAGGCGCACGATGAGCTGATCGAGGGCGAGCACGCTGTAGTCATCCACGTCGAACTCGGGTCGTTCGGTTCCGGGTCCGCCCCCGGCGCCGTAGGTGAGGAACACGAACGGTGCCCCCGTGATCTGGGCGATCTGGCGGAACACGTACTCACCCGCCGGGTCCAGACCACTCGACGCCACGGGGAACACCTTGATGCCGGCCTCGTTGGCCGCCACGGCCGCGTCGGCGTAGTCGGCCGGGTTCTGGGGATCATCGAGGTGCGGTGGAGCATCGGCCACCAGGAACACCAGGCCAATCGCCTCGCCGGGCCGCCACGCCACCCCGTCGATGGCCTCGGTCAGCGCCTCGTCGACCGCTTCGGGGTTGTCGCCGCCCCCATCGGCGGTGACGGCGTCCAGTTCGGCCCCGAAGGCGACCACGTCGTCGGTGAAGTCGG
>JAOUEE010000265.1 GCA_029858875.1 Acidimicrobiia bacterium | reverse complement strand
CCTCGTGGTCCCAGATGGTCGAGCCCTCGGCCCGCACCATCTTGACGAAGTCGCCCTCGGCCTTGGCCGGATCGGCGAAGGAATGTAGGAATGCGTGAGCCACGTCGGAACCTCCGACCCGGATCATGGCATGACCAGCCGAGGAGCAAGAATGTCGGAAGCCGCATCACCCCGGGTCCCCGGACTCGAGCCGACGTTCTGGTTTCCCGGCGGCGACACCGACGAGGGTTGGCAGGCCGTCCGCAGCCAGCGCAACGCCGATGGCTCGGAGTCGCACGTGTGGGAGAAGTGGGTGTCGTTCTCGGTCGAGCCGCTGTATCTGGCGCTGTTCGCCAAGTGGGATCCGGGGATGATCATCCGGCGCCATGGTCACTACAGCAACCACGTCCTCACCGTGCTCGAGGGCGACATGACCTGCGGTGGGGTCCGCTGTGGGGCCGGAAGCCACATCGAACTGCCGCTCGGAGCATCGTTCGGGCCATTCGTGGCCGGCTCGCAGGGCACCCGGTTGTACGAGGTGATGATGGGTGACCCGCGGTCGTGGAGCGACGAGCCCGAGGCCATGGAGCAGGCCCTGGCCGACCACGGCGTGACCCAGCTCCCCGATCCGCCCATCGAGCTACCCGGCTGGCTCGAGGACCTGCGCGCCGTGTGGACCGCCGACGACTGAGGCTCCGCTCGCCCGTCCACGCCCGAGCCGGTGGCGCCGTGCGACCGATGGCCAGGCATCACCCGACCGGTGCGGGCGCGGGCGAGATGGCAGGTCAGTACACCGAGACGGTGGCGTCGAGGGGCTGGCGGGCCTCGCCGGCCCACGCCGGGGCCCAGTCCTCCAGATGCACTCCCGGAGGCCACACGCCGACGATCATGCGGGCCTGCAACGTGTCGAACGGGGTGGACCGGGGATCGGTGTTGGGGATGGCGCTGGTGATCTTCGACGCGTTCACGCCGTAGAAGTCGCCGTCGTCGCCCCAGCACTCGACATACGGCGGCGTGGTGTCGTCGATCCACTCACGAGCCAGAGAGACGGTGGCGCTGGTGGCGATGTCGGTCACCACCGTGACCCCGCCCTGAGGGCCGCTGACGTACTCCCACGCGGCCAGGGCGGTGGGAACGTTGTCGCCTGCCGGGTTGCCGTCGACGGTGGCCGTGGCGCCGCCCATCGCGCTGTTGCCGTACTGCATCCCGGTGGCCGCCGCGCTGAAATCGATGAACGACAACACGCTGGGGATGGCATGCACCCGCAGATCGATGATCTGTTCGATGTGCTCGGGGTAGAAGTACAGCGTTTCCTGGGTGAGCGGACCGCTGTTGGCTCCCACGTAACTGCGGACGGCCCGGACCGGGCCGTCGATGTTGGCCACGAAGGCGCCCTCGGCGCCGGCGAAGGTGTCGTTGCTGCGGACGCACGTGGAGAAGGCGAACCGCGACTTGAAGCCATCGAGGATGTCGACCCCAGTGCCCGCCACGGGGCTGAGATCGGTGGTCTTCCAGCGGTCGATCATGCCCACGTCGTAGGCGTAGGCGGACACCGACGACGTCTCGGGGTTGGGGCCGTCGGCCCGCTTGTAGGTGGTCTTGTAGGCACCGGAGGTCAGGTCGAACTGGTAGTCGACGTAGTCCTGACCGGCCGATGGGTCGGCTCCGGGCTGGCTGTACCACAGGTAGACGTAGCCGGGCGTGCCACCGTCGGGGTCGCTGAGCGTGACGGCGCGACCGGTGCCGGCCACCGTGCCCGGGGGCCGGGCCAGACCGCCGGGGGCCTGCGCGCCGGCATCACGAGCCATGAACACGATCTCGTCGTCGGCGTCGATGGTGGTGACGGGGTCGGCTCCGACGAAGGTGTCCGGATCGGAGTACTGCAGCGCGGTGACGCCGGTGGTGCCGTTGCCGTAGACGGTGCCGGTCACCCCGGCCGTGTTGTTGTTGCCGGGGGCCGACCCGAATCCGACGACGTGGCGCTCGTCGACCTGGACCGGGATCTGCACCCAACCGTTGGTGTAGCGCCACAGGGTGACCCGGTCGGGCTCCAGTCCGATGGCGCCGGGGACGTCGGCGCCGGTGAGGACCATCGGTTGATCGAGCCGCAGGATGAACGGCGCCCACACGTAGTTGCATGCGCTCGCTATGAGCGCAGCCACCAGCAACAAGGCGACGGGTGGGGCGGAGCGACGGACGCGACGGGTGACCATGGACCGACTGTACGGGTCGAATTCGACGCGGACCAGATTCCTCGGCGCGGCCCCGACCGGTGCCGAACCCGGTCAGTCCCGCCGCATGCTGTCCCACACCATCTCGGGCTCCTCGTCGACGCCCAGTAGGCGCAGTGGGTGCTGGCGGTCGACGTGGCCCATGACGTTGGCGAACAGCGAGTAGCCGATCATCTCCTGGAGTGCCCTGGGGTAGGTGGCCACCACCGTCGGGTCGGTGCCGAGCATCAGGTTCTGTTGCTGCCGGCACCACCCCGCCACGTATTGGATGGAGAGGCCATACCGACGCTCACCGTCGGTGGTGTTGTGGCCGCCGCCGTGCCAGGTGGAGCCGTGCAGCACCAGCGCGCTGCCGGCAGTCATCGCTGCGTGCGCCACGTCGTGCTCATCGCCGGGGCGGGGCATGGTGGGATGCCGGTGCGAGCCGGGAACGACGTGGGTGGCGCCGTTGTCGGCCCGGAAGTCGGTGAGGGCCCAGAGCGTGGTGACCATGGTGGCCGGGTGGGGGCGGGGCAGGGTCACCATGCCGTCGTCGGCGTGCAGGAGTTGTGGCGTCTCGTCGGGTCCGATGTTCATCGACGTGGTGCCCGACAGGAGGAATCCCGGACCGAGGACGGCTTCGATCACCGGCACCATGGTCGGGTCGATCACCAGTTCGCGGAACAGGGCGCTCTTGGAGATGAGGTTGAAGATCCGGCGGGTGGAGAAGCCCTCGAACTCGTTGGTGCCCTCGGCGATGCCGTGGGCCCGCTCGACCTGTTGGACCTCGGTCACCAGCGCCTCGCATCGCTCCCGGTCGATGACATCGGCGATGATGGCGCAGCCACGTTCGTCGACGGCCGCTGCCACCTTGGTGACCAGGTGGGGGTCCTCGGCCGCGATCGGGGCATCCATGGTCAACGTCACGAGAGCAGGGTAGCCATTGCCGTCCCTCGCCGAAGCCCTGCTGGAGAACCCGGTGTGGCACGCGCTGGGTGGTCCCCACGCGGCTTTCGCCGACACGCGGAGCACGGCCCGGGCCCGCCGGTATCACCCCGAGGTCAGCGTGTTCTCGGCAGCCGAGTCGGTCGATGACCGGTCATGGACCGCCCTGGGCGATCTCGTGGGCCCGTCCGGGATGGTGGCGCTGTTCCGTGATCGTGTGCCCGCACCGCCCGCGGGCTGGACCGAGGTGTTCCGCGCCCGTGCCCGGCAGATGATCAGTCCGACCGTCGATGCCGCGCCGGCTCCGCCGGAGGTGTCGACGCTCGGCCCTGGCGACGTCGGCGACATGCTCGCGCTGATCGAGGCCGCCCAACCGGGCCCGTTCGAGGTCCGGACACCGGAACTGGGTCGCTATGTGGGGGTGCGGCGCGACGGACGGCTGGTGGCCATGGCCGGCGAGCGCTTTCGGGTGCCCGGCGCCACGGAGATCAGCGCAGTCTGCACCCACGAGACCGTGCGCGGAGAGGGCTGGGGTCGGATCCTCACCACCGAGGTGGCGCGGGGCATCCAGGCCCGAGGAGACGTGGCCTTCCTGCACGTGGTCACCGACAACGAACCGGCCGCGACCCTGTATCAGGCCATGGGTTTCACCACCCGCCGGGTTCTGGATGTGGTGGGAGCCGTCCGCGACGACTGATCACCGACGCCGATCGTGGACGGTTGCTCGCCGACACGAGGTTCACTCCGCTCGCCTCGCGCTCGGGTCGCTTGGGCACCGCGTCGGCGTGGCCAACAGGCGGTCGGGGATGACCCGCCATGGCCTTCGACCACGCGGTGGCCCATCCGCTCGATCTCGGTCCTCACGGGAGGTCGGTCCAGCTCGAGCTGCCCCGCTCGAGCAGGCGGGCCGACGAGGCCAGGCACGCCTTGGAGACGTAGGGCTCCACCTCGCGGGCACGTCGCCGGCACAGCTCGGCTTTCAGGTCGCGGGCCTCGGCCACCTCGGGCTCGTCTCCCGGCGCCAGGGCGAGCAGATCGACCACGTGCATCGCCAGCTGGGTGTCACCGGCCTCGGCCAGCTCGCGGGCCCGGGCCAGCACGGCCACCGGGTCGTCGATGGCCCGGCGCACGGCCTCGGCCGCCACGTCGGGTGGCGCCGGATGGAGGGTGGTGGGGTTGCGGTCCCACCAGCCGCTCTCCTCCCGCACGAGGTCGCGCACGATGTAGTCGGCGCACCCGTACGTGGGGGCCATCCACGGCTGCTCGAATTGCGCCGGCGGATAGACCATGTCGGCCAGGATCTCGCGCTCGCCCATGCCCCGATTGAGCCGGTCCACCACCTCGTCGCGCAGCCAACGGAGCGCCTCGGCCGTGGCCGTGAGGCGCGTCCGGATGGCGGCCGCGCCCCGGATGACAGGGCCGAACTCGGTCACCAGCACCTCGGCGTCGAGCGCCACCAGGCGATCGAGCGAGTCGGCCCAACGGATCGTGAGGCGCTGGGTGCGCAGCGGCGTACCGATGTTGGGGATGGTGTCTCCCGGCGTGGCCGCCCCGCCGTACAGCAGGCCATCGGCGGGGAACCACAAGGCGATGGCGTCATCGGTCTCGGAGGGGACCCACAATGCCTGGACCGGGCGGTTGCCGGTCACCAGCGTGAGAGTGTCCTCGAACACCTCGTCGGGGTCGAACAACACCATGCCCTCACGCAGCAGGTCGATGGGGACGCCCTGTCGGCCCGGGAATTGGACCGCCGCCGAACGGCGCTGGAGCTCGTCGGTCTCGCGGTAGCGGGCATGGCGGCGGAGCAGGTTGGCGTGGGCGATCAAGCGGGGTGGAGCATCACCGCGGTCGCGGTTGTGGGCCTGCCACAGGTCGACGCTGGCGTTGTAGCCGTGATGACCGTGGCTGTAGCAGATGGCGTGCACCGCCTGATCGGTGAAGCGACGCAGCGAGTCCATCATCGCCTGCGCCCGTCGGCGCATGCCCGAATCGACCAGCACCACGCCGGCATCGGTCTCGGCGGCCAAGGCGTTGCCCTGCCCGGGGAGGACGTGGAAACCGGGTTGGATGGTGGAGTCGGCCAACGCCCCGTGCAGACCACCTTCGATCGACATGGGCAGTGTCTAACACCTCGCCGTGGGGCCATTCGGTTCGTCGTGGCCGGTCGGTCGTGGGAGGCT
>JAOUEE010000264.1 GCA_029858875.1 Acidimicrobiia bacterium | reverse complement strand
CACAGGCGCGATCCGATGTCGTCATCGCCGTACCGGAACGGGAACCACCCAAGCCGCACGATGAACACGTAGTACAGGATGATGCCCAGCGCGAAGTTGGGCATGGACACCAGACCGAACGACCCGATCGTGCTCACCCGGTCGACGGGCTTGCCGGCGCGCGACGCGGCCCACACCCCCCAGGGGATGGCGATGACCACGGCGATGGTCTGGGCCATCACCATCAGCAGCAGTGAGATGGGCAGCCGATCGCGGACGATGGTGGTGACCGACTCGCCCTGGTTGGCGAACGACGTCCCGAAGTCGCCCTGCACGGCGTCACCCAACCACCGCGCGTACCGCTCGGGCAGGCTCTTGTCCAGGTAGTACTGCTCCTTGGCGTCCTGCACCGCCTGGATCTGGGCCGGACCGCAGTTCTGGGTGCTCCCGTCGCTGCTCTCGATGGAGACGCTCTCGCCGCCCTGGGAGATGGCCTCCTCACAGCCGCTGATGGGCCCCAGGATGTTGAACAGCGGGTCGCCCAGCAGGTTCATGGCGCCGAACGTGATCATGCTGACCGCCAACAACAACAGCACCAGCAGGCCGGCGCGCGTCCCCAGCTTGACGATCATCAGGGGGTTCCGGGGGGCACGGTTCGGAGCCTGTTGCTCAGTTGCTCTGCCAGATCTGCTCGACGAAGTGGACGCCACCGTCCGTGCAACGGATGGGCTCTCCCTCGAGGGTCACGGCGTCGCAGATCCCGCGGTAGCTCTCGTCGAAGGCATTGTCCCAACGGCTGTGGTTGAGGAACACGTACGTGTAGTCCTGGTTCACCTTCGCCACGACCTGCTTCATGATGTCGATGCGCTCCTGGGGATCGGTGGAGGCCCCACCCTGGTTCAGCAGGTCGGTGCGCTCCTCATCGCAATAGCGCGGCCAGTTGAGCGAGATCGGCCCCACCGTCTCACATGCCATCCACAATCGATCGTTGTAGGGGTTGGGGTTGCCGAACTGGCGCCACAGGTTGGCCTGGTAGCTGCCGAGGGCCGCGTTCAGGATGATGTCGTCCTGGAGCACCTCGTTCACCGTGACGTTGAAGTACTCCCTCCACCCCTCGGTGAACAGATCGGCGATACGGGTCTGCTGGGCGTCGGGGCCGGCGTGCATGTACTCCATGTTGATCTTGCCGTCGGTGCAGTTCGCCGGGAACTCACCGCAGTACTCGGCCACCAGCGGAGCGGCCTGGTCGGGCACGTCGGCTTCCTGGGTGACATCGGGGTTGTAGAACGGCGAGTCGTTCGTGAACATCTGATCGGCCAGCCGGTTGATGCCCTCGGAGATGCGCTCGTTGTAGGCCTGACGGGGCGTGGAGAAGGTGAGCGCCTGCCGAGCTCGGATGTCGTCGAAGGGCGGTTGGGCGGTGTTCATCATGATGAACGACTCCTCGCCGGTGTCGTCGAGGAGGTTGCGAATGGCTCCCGAGGACTCCTCCTCGTCGACGAGGCGCTGCGACGAGGGCGAGTCGGTGGTCATCAGGGCGTCGATGGCGCCGCCCATCAGTTGGTCGGCTCGCTGGGCCGCGTCGGTGATCGGGAAGAACTCGACGGCATCGAGCCAGACCTCGCCGCCGTAGTAGTCGTCGTTGCGCACCAAGCGGGTCTCGGCGTCCTGGCTGCGGCTCTCGAACTTGAACGGTCCGGCCCCGACCGGCTGCTGGTTGAGGCTCTCGTCGGCCTCGGCCGCCGCCAGCCACGTCGGCGACGCCATCATGCCCAGCTGGCCGGCGGTGGCCAGCGAGGTGGGCCACTCGGAGTTGGCGAACTTCAGGTTGTACTTCACCGTCAGCGGGTCGATGACCTCGATCGGGGTCTCATCGTCGTAGTAGGGAAGGATGGCGTTGCCCACCAGGGGATCGTTGCGCTGGGCCTCGAAGTTGGTCACCACCGCGTCGGCATCTAGGGGGGTGCCGTCGTGGAAGTTGACGCCCTCACGCAGCGTCATCGTCCACTCGGTGAAGTCCTCGTTGGGCGTGAACGACTCGGCCATCTTGGGGAGCCAGCTGCCTTCGCTGTCGAAGGCGACCAGGGAGTCGAACACGGCCAGGCCCATGATGCGCCCGGCCGGGGCGAGGGCACTGGTGGTGGGGTTCAGGCCGTCGAGCTCGGCGTCGATGCCGTAGCGCAGCGTGCCGCCGGCCACCGCGGTCTCCTCCTCGGGCGGCAGCGTGACCTCGGTGCCCCCGTCGGCTCCGGTGTCGGCGCCGCTGTCGTCGGCCGTCCCGCTGCCGTCGTCGGTCTGGGCCGCGTCATCGGTGCCGGCGTCGCCCCCGTCGCTGCTGCCGCACGCGGCGGCCAGAACGGTGAGGACCAATACCAGCGCCGCGAAGCGCATCCACGAACGGTTCAGCACATTTCCCCCTAGAACATGACGACCGTCACACCGACGGACGCAACACTTTCGATCAGACCCGCACTCTACGCAAGTCAACCCACCAGGTTGTGACCCCGCCGTAATCTTCCGGAGACGGAAACGGTCCATCGGCCTGGCGGGCGCGCTCGGGCTACTGGCTCATCCAGATGTGCTCGAAGAAGTGCAGCGAGCTGGAGGTGCACCGCAACGGCACGCCCTCGACGGTCTGGCCGTCACACACGGCCCGAACGGTCTCGCTGAACGCGTTGTCCCACCGGCTGTGGTCGAGGAACACATAGGTGTAGGCCTCGTTCATGGTGGCCGAGATCTGCTGCATGTTCGCGATCTTCACGGCCGGGTCGGTGCTGGCCGACCCGGTGTCGAGCAGCTCCGTGCGGGTCTCGTCGCACAGGCGGGGCCAGTTGAGCGAGATGGGCCCCACCGTCTCGCAGGCGATCCACACCCGGTCGAAGTAGGGGTTGGTCGCGCTGAACTGGCGCCAGGTGTTGACCTGGTAGTTGCCCAGTGCCGCATTGAGGACCAGGTCGTCCTGGAGCACCTCGGTGACGGTGACGTTGAACGCCTCGCTCCACCCCTCGGTGAAGAGATCGGCGACCCGGGTCTGCTGCGCGCTGGGGCCGGCGTGCTGGTACTCCATGTTGATCTTGTTGCCGGTGCAGTTGGCCGGGACCTCGGCGCAGTACTCGGCGGCCAGCTCCACCGCCCGGGCGGGGTCGTCGGCTTCCTGGGTGACGTCGGGGTTGTAGTACGGCGACTCCGGCGTGAACATCTGATCGGCCAGCCGGTTGATGCCCTCGGAGATGCGGTCGTTGTAGGCCTGGCGGGGCGTGGCGAAGGTGAGCGCCTGACGGACCCGGATGTCGTCGAAGGGCGGCGCCGCGCTGTTCATCATCACGAACGCCTCCTCACCGGTGTCGTCGAGGATGTTGCGGATGCTGCCGGTGGCCTCCTCCTCGGCCACCAGTTGCTCGGTGGAGGGCGAGTCGGTGGACATCAGTGCGTCGATGGCCCCACCGAGCAGCTGGTCGGCCCGCTGGGCACCGTCGGTGATCGGTAGGAACTCCACGGCATCGAGGTAGACCTCGCCGCCGTAGTACTCGTCGTTTCTCACCAGCCGGGTCTCGGCGTCCTGGCTCCGGCTCTCGAAGACGAACGGTCCGGCCCCCACCGGTTCCTGGTTGAGGCTCTCGTCGGCCTCGGCCGCCGCCAACCATGCCGGCGACCCCATCATGCCCAGCTGGGTGGCCAGGGCGAAGGGCCAATCGGAATTGCCCCCGCCGATCAGGTTGTACTTGACGGTCAGGGGATCGAGGATCTCGATCGGGTTGTCCTCGATGTAGTACGGCCGGATGGCGTTGCCGACCAACTGGTCGTTGCGCTGCTTGTCGAAATTGAACACCACCGCCTCGGCGTCGAGGGGCGTACCGTCGTGGAACAGGGTCCCCTCGCGCAGGGTCATGGTCCACTCGGTGAAGTCCTCATTGGACGTGAACGACTCGGCCAGCTTGGGGACCCAGTTGTTGTCGGCATCGACGGCGGCCAGTGTGTCGAAGACGGCCCGACCCATCATCAGGCCGGAAGCGGCCAGGGCGCTGGTGGTGGGATTGAGCCCGTCGACCTCGGCGTCCACGCCATAGCGGAGCGTGCCGCCGGCAACCGCCTCCTCCTCTTCGGGCGGGATCGTGATCTCGGTGGCCGAATCGGTGCTGCTCTCGTCGGCGGTGCCGCCCGTTTCACCGGTGTCGGTGCCGGCCTCGCTGTCGTCGGTCGCCGTCCCCTCGTCACCACCGCTGCTGCCGCACGCCGCGGTGACCAGGGCCAGGACGGTCAGGAGCGCCAACAGCCGCAGCCACATTCGATTCAACACAGAGATTCCCCCTAGACGATCGTCACCCACGGCAACGGCTCGCCGGACAGCCTTGACGACGCCAGCGGTCGAGGCAAGTCACCCGGGGCGGCGGTGACCAGATCGCAACCGTCCCGAAACGTGCCGCCGTCGCGGTCAGGTCAACTCGACCGCTCGCCGCCACACGACGTCCCGGCTGGAACGCGCGAGCCGGATCTCGTAGCCGCCCGGGTCGGTTCGCCAACCGGCCTCGGTGCCCCAGTCCGACCCGCCCTGACCGAACAGCGCCTCGGCCCGCCCCGGCGCCACGCCGGGGTCGTAGTAGGCGAACGCCCGGGCGTCGAGCGTGACCTCCAGCACGGCCGACTCGCCCGGGCCGAGATGGGTCTTGGCGAAGGCCTTCAGTTCCTGGGGCGGGCGGGTCAACCGAGGCGCCGACGGCGCCACGTAGACCTGCACCACCTCGAAGCCGGCCCGGTCCGACACGTTGGCCACCGGTACCCGCACGGTGATGGTCGAGCCGGCCACCGCCGTGGCCACCAGCTCGGGCTCGCCCCACTCGAACGTCGCGTAGGACAGGCCGTGGCCGAAGCAGAAGGCCGGTTCCGCGCCCTGCCGGTCGTAGCCCCGGTACCCGACGAAGACACTCTCGCCGTAGCGCACGGTGCCGTTCTCGCCCGGATAGGACAGGTGTGACGGAGCCTGCTCGACCCGGGCGGGGAAGGTGGTCGGCAGCCGGCCACCCGGGTCCACCGCTCCGAGGAGCACGTCCACCAGTCCCTCGGCCATGCCCTGTCCCCCGAACCAGCACTGCACCACCGCGGCCACCTCCTCGGCCCAGGTGACGTCCACCGGGGACCCCGTGTTGACCACCACCACGGTTCGGTCGTTGGCCGCCGCGACCCGGCGGATCAGCTCGGCCTGGTCGCCGGGAAGGTCCATCGACGTCCGGTCGTTGCCCTCGGTCTCCCAGTCGTCGTTCGTTCCGACCACCACCACGGCCACGTCGGCATCGGCCGCGGCCCGGGCCGCGCGGTCGATGATGTCGTCGGGCACCGGGG
>JAOUEE010000263.1 GCA_029858875.1 Acidimicrobiia bacterium | reverse complement strand
CGTCCGGGGCGCCACCGGCCTCCACCGACGAGGCCGTGGACCTGCTTCGCGTCGCACTGGCCGCCAACGATCCGACCCTGGCCGACCGGGCCGCGATCGGCCTGGGACACCTCGCCGGTCCGGCCACCCTGGCGGCACGACTGGCGACCGACCTGGTGCCCCTTCTGGGAGCAGCCGGCCACGCGCCGATCCTGCTGGCCAACTGGCCTCTCGTCGAGCGCCCCGACGGGCTCAACGGGGCCATCATCCGCCAGCTGTTCCGGAGTCTGGCCGCCGAGTCAGGGCTGCGCTTTCGCTTCGATCACCCCCACGGGGCCCGCCAGCCCGGCTCGGTGGACGACCTCGACGCCGCGTTGGCCGCCGTGCAGCCCATGGGTGATCCGGGCTTCGGGATCTTCTTGTTGATGGACCAGGCCGAACGTCACCAGGCGCTGGCCGCCCTTGTGGCCGTGGACGCCGAAGACACCACGGCGGCGTTCCGGCTGATCCTGCGTCGGGCGGCCACCGCCATGGTCACCGACAACCCCGACCATGCTCCGTACGGCTGGAGTCACGCCCTCACCATGCCGCTGGCGCTGGCCCAGATCGCGCCCCACACGGCCGACCCGACCGTGGCGCTCGACGCCGCCCTCACGCAGTGGTGCGCATTCCGCATGGGCCACGGTGTCGGCCCCGTCGCGGCGTATCACCCCGAGCCGGTGGACCAACCGCTGCCCGACGCGCTGGCCACCAGCCCCACCGCCGCCGCGGCGGTGGCATTCCACGACGCAGACCGCGACGCCGTCGACCAGGTGCTCGCCGACAACGCCGCCACCAGCCACGACGCCCACCTGGTGAAGTACACCGTTGCCAGTCTCGACGCGGCGCAAGTGGACCCTGACCACCGCGGCCTCTACCAGGCGGCCGCCGCCTTCCTGGCCGGCTGGTGGCGTCGGACACCGGCGGCCGACGACCCGCTGGCCGGGGCGAGCCGATCCAGTACCCGATGGGCGGTGGCGAAGTAGCGCACCGGATACCGCCACCGGCGGGTGGTGCGCAGCCGGATCGACACCAGGGCCTGGTCTCGCCACCAGGGCTCCACCACCAGCCACACCGGGACGCTCGGATACGACCACCGCAACCTCAGGCGGGCGGGCGCCTGCCGCATGGGCGACGGTCCGGCCGCGCCCAGCGGCCCGAGCAGCTCCAACCCGTCGGCCGCGCCGGCCTGTGCGCCGATGAGCGTCACCGCGGTGGCGACGTCGCAGCGCAGCACCCGACGGACCACCGAGTCGACGCGTGGCGACGGTGCCCCCCAGCTGAGCTGGCCCCACCGGCCGTACCACTCGCGCCACCGACCCCACCAGCGTTCGACGGCCAGGGCCCGATCGGAGGGGACGCGCCGAGGCTGCTCTGTCGGCTCGGGCTCGAAGAGGCGGACCTCCTCGACCCGGTCTCGGTAGGCCAACGCCGAGGGCTCGATCCAGTCGATCTCGACGGTGGCATTGCGCGGCTCGGCCACCACGCCAGCCTACGACGCCCGAGTCGCGGGCGGAAGAGGCGAGCGCCGGACGTCGGCTCAAGGCGCCTCGGGTCACGATCGATACCATTCGAGGGAGCACAGATGGTTGCATTCGGTCGGCGTCGGTTCCTACAGGTCAGCTCGGTCGGTGCCGGCGCGCTGGCGATCGGGGGGTTGGCCGCACTCTCCACGGCCGGTGATCCGGCGGACGAGCGGCTACCCGACGCCAACGGCCTGTTGCTCCCTCCCTCGTTCGCCAGCCGCATCATCGCCACCACCGGCATGGTGGTCGCCGGCACCGACCACACGTGGCACCCCTTCCCCGACGGGGGGGCATGCTTCGCGCTGCCCGACGGGGGCTGGAGCTACGTGAGCAACAGCGAAGACCGTCCGGGCGGGGTCGGCTACGTCCGCTTCGACGCCGACGCCACCATCGTCGACGCCGGCCGCTGCCTGGACGGCACGGTGCGGAACTGCGCCGGCGGCACCACCCCGTGGGACACGTGGCTGAGCTGTGAGGAGTACGACCGCGGCATGGTGTACGAGTGTCACCCGATCGGTGCCGTGCCGGCCGTGGCCCGATCGGCGATGGGTCGGTTCCGGCACGAGGCGGCGGCCTGTCACGAGCCGACGCAGACCGTCTACATGACCGAGGACCACCCCGATGGTGGCTTCTACCGGTTCATTCCCGACATCTGGGGCGAGCTCGGTTCGGGCACTCTCGAGATCCTCACCGAGCCCGACACCGGAACGCTCGAGTGGGTGACCGTGCCCGACCCCGACGCCACCGACACCCACACCAAGGACCAGGTGAGCAGGACCAAGCGGTTCGACGGCGGTGAGGGCATCGACATCACCAATGACCAGGGCGTGGTGTTCACCTCCAAGGGCGACAACCGCGTGTGGCGCTACGACCCCGCCGCTCACGACCTCTCCGTCGTCTACGACCACGACGTGGCTGTGAACGGCGTGCTGTCGGGGGTCGACAACCTCGAGGTCTCGCCGGCCGGAGCCATCTACGTCGCCGAGGACGGCGGCGACATGCAGATCGTCCTCGTCCACCCGGACGGATCCACGTTCCCGGTGGTCGAGGTACCGGGCGTGCCCGAGTCCGAGATCACCGGTCCCGCCTTCGACCCGTCCGGCACCCGGTTGTACTTCAGTTCCCAACGAGACCCCGGTGTGACGTTCGAGGTGACCGGCAACTGGACCGCGCTCACCCGTCCCGTAACGCTCGGAGGCTGACCTCGTCGGCCGACCGAGGCCATACTGACGGCCGAGACCGCGACCGTTTGGGGGGACAGGGTGACGATCGATGACGTCGAGGCCATCACGGCGCTCGAGGCCCGATACTTCCGAACGATGGACACCAAGCGCTGGAGCGACCGGGGCGAGTCGTTCACCGTCGCCCGCCACGACGACACGGCGATGGAGGCCGACGCCAGAGGCGACGACAGCCGCTGGCGCATCGCCGAGCTTCGTCCCACCCGACTCCGGGTGGTGAACCGGCTATGAGCGACATCTTCGAGAACCTGGTCACCCGGTCCGAGCCCGAACAGAACCTGGGGCTCACGGGCATGAAGTTCGACCCCATCAAGATCGGCTACATCTCCGACCTGGAGATGCCCGACAGCTACCTGGGACCCATGTACGTCGAGCCCATCATGTTGGCCTTCGAGCAGGCCGTGCAGCGGGGACTGGTGAACCGCCCGCTGGAGCTCGTTGTCAGCCGGCACTACGCGCTCCCCCACCATCATCCCGACAACGCCAAGGTGGGCCTCCGGTGGCTCAAGGATCAGGGCTGCATCGGTGTGATCGGGCCCATGATCTCCGACAACGCCCGCGTGCTGAGCGACTTCGTCAACACCGAGCTCCAGCTGCCCTGTCTCACCTGGTCGGGCACGTCCAGCTGGCACGGCGACTACTGCCTGCGTCTGGGCAATGGTGGCTGCACCGAAGAGGGCCAACTGATGGGGTCGTGGTTCAAGGGCAAGGGCATCGAGGCCGTGGGCGTGCTCAACGAGATGAGCCCCAACGGCAAGGAGTACTTCGACTCGTTCCGCCATGCCGCCGACGAATTCGATCTGCGCATCGTCGGGATCGAGACCATCACCCAGACCCCCACCGACCTGGAGCGGCGGCTGACCCGCCTGCGCGACAGCGGCGCCGAGGGATTGGTCTACATGGGGTTCGGTTGGCCCACCACCCTCATGCGACCGATGTTCGAGCGGCTGGGGTGGGACCCCCCTCGCATCATGACCACCGCCTTCCAGTTCTGTTACGCGTTCAAGGAGTGGATGGAGGCGCTCGTCGGGTGGGTGGGCATCGACCAGGTCTGCGAGGAGAATCCCCTGTACGAACGGTTCCTCGACGACTTCGAAGCCCACTACGGATACCGGCCCCACAATCCCAACACGGTGCCGGTGCTGGCCTACGACTCGGCCCGGGTGTTCTGCGAGGGGCTGTACCGGGCCCGCACCGAGACCTACACCGGCCCGGGCCTGCTGGCCGGCCTCGAACGGATGCGATTCGTGCCCAGCTTCACCGGCGGGCCGCGCACCCATCTGGCGTGCGGGCCGAGCGACCATCAACTCTTCAAGGGTGACTGGTTGCTGTACCGGCGGGTGGCCGAGTTCACCAAGGACGACGGCTCACCCAGCGTGCGCACCGAGTTGGAGGGCTACTACGACCCCCTGGTGGGGATGGATTGACCTCCTAGGGAGGCGGGGCGAAGGCGATCGGAGCGATGGTGAAGGTGCCGAGGAAGTCGACGGCCTCCGAGGCGCTGATCACGCACGCCTGGGCGGCGCAGTCCAGGGTGCCGAAGATGAACTGTGACGCCGGCATGGTGGCCGTGAAGGCGCCGGCCGCGTCGGCAGCCACATCGACACGCTTCCCCCAGTCGCATCTGTTCGGCGCATCGACCGGGGGGACGCAGGGGAAGAGTTCGATGTTGGCGTCGGCCCGGAAGCCGGTTCCGGTGACGGTGAGGGTCTCACCGTCACCCACGTCGACCGAGGGCTCCACCACGATCACCCCGCGGGTGGCGGGTGGTGCCGGGGGATCGGCGAACGGCAAGGAAGCCGTCGCGGTCGGCCCCACCGGGGTGGTTCCGACGATCTCGCTCGCGCCGATCACGCAGGGGGTGGCCGGGTCGGTGCAGTCGATGAAGCCGCCCCGTGCGGGGACGTACATCCACCGCAACACCCGGAAGTCGATGGAGAACCGACCCTGTGCGTCAGTCGTCGTCGAACCCGTTCCGCCGGTACCTCCCCGGCACCCATCCTGGAGTGGATCGGCGGGGACGGCGTCGGCCTGGCAGAACCCCATCGACACGTTGGCGGGCCAATTGGTGCCGGTGACGGTGAGGATGTCGCCACCGTCGAGGTCGGTATCAGGCGTGACGGTGATCGCCGGTGGTGGGATGAGGGCAAAGGGGGCAGATGTGATCGTGCCGTCGAAGTCCACGGCTTCGGCAGCACCGATGACGCAACCGGTGGTGCGGCAGAGGGGGCTGCCGAAGATGGACTCGCGTGCTGTTGTGGTGGTGGTGAAGCCGCCGATGCCGTCGGCGTCGACATCGACCCGGGTGGTCCAATCGCAATCCTCGGGGCCCGTCACCGGGTCGATGCAGGTGTAGACCTCGATGGCGGCATCGGCTCGGAACCCCGTACCGGTCACGGTGAGGGTCTCGCCATCGGTCAGATTCGTCGACGGCGTGACCGTGATCTCGCCCCGGGTCGCCGGTGGTGGCGGTGGCGGCGCGAACGTCAGCGGCGCCGACGCCCTGGTGGCGCCCGGGTCGGCCGGATCGCCAGCGCCCATC
>JAOUEE010000262.1 GCA_029858875.1 Acidimicrobiia bacterium | reverse complement strand
GGCGAAGGTGTGCGCCCAGGTCTCGGCCCGAAGATCGGCCAGCCGGCCGAGCGTCCCCACGCCCGTGGCGTACACCAACCCATCGACGCCCTCCATGCGGTCGGCCGCCTCCTGCATCGCCGCGGTGCACGAGGCCTCATCGGTGACATCGCACGTGAGCACGATCGCATCGGGACCCGCCTCGGCAGCTGCATCGACGAGCCGCTCACGGCGACGGGCCAAGAGCGCAACCTGGTGCCCTCGAGCGGCGAGGCCGATACCGATGCTCCGGCCCAGGCCACTCGACGCGCCGACCACAACCGTTCTCACCCGCCAGACACTACTGCCGGTTCTCGACATCGATGTCCATATCGAGAACCGGCACTAGCGTTCGGCCCGTCGCAGGGAGGACACTGTGCCGACAGCCGCACCAGGGGACCCGGAGAAGTCGAACGGACCGCGTTCGCGAAAGGGTGCGCGCACCCGCGAGCGGCTGGTCGACGCGGCCAAGGTGATCTTCGAGGAGCACGGCTTCCTGGAGGCCCGGGTCTCCGACATCACCGACGAGGCCGGCCTGTCACACGGCTCGTTCTACTACTACTTCGAGTCGAAGGAGGAGGTCTTCCGCGAGGTGGCAGAGGCGGTCGACGAGCTGCTGAGCGCCCCGCTCGGCGACGTGATCCTGGACGACTCGTCGCAGGCTGCTCCCCGGGAGCGGATTCGTGAGGCGATGCGTCGCTACTTCGAGAGCTATCGCGACCAGGCCCGAATCCTGGGCGTCATCGAACAGGTCTCCCGCTACGACGACCAGGTCGGTGCCATTCGCCTGGCCCGCCACCAGCGGTACACCGAGCAGGTCGCCGACTCCATCCGGCGACTCCAGCACCGCCAGCTGGCCGATCCGAAGCTGGACCCGGCCATCATCGCCGGGGCGCTGGGTGCGGTGACCACCCGGTTCGCGGAGATGTACCTCGTCCAGGGTGCGATCGACTGCCCGTTCGAGGACGCCATCGATCAGGTGGCACTGCTCTTCGTGAACACGCTGGGCCTGGATGGCCCCACCTCGGTCTCGCCGAGCAGAGGCTCGGCAGGCAGCTGAGGGCGTTGCTAGTGTCCAATTTCGACGTCTACGTCAAAGTGGCCCGATCGATCAGGTGACCATGACCGCAATCCTGCAAGGTGTCCGAATCCTCGAGGTGGCCGAGCACACGTTCGTGCCCGCCGCATCGGCGCTGCTCGCGGACTGGGGCGCCGAGGTGGTCAAGATCGAGCACGTGACCCGGGGCGATGCCATGCGGGGACTGGCCTCCACCGGCGTGGCGGCCGTGCCCGACGACGTGCACGCCCTACTCGAGCACTCCAATCGGGGAAAGAAGAGCCTGGGACTCGACCTCGCCTCGGCCGACGGACTCGACATCCTCCATCGACTGGTGGCCACCGCCGATGTGTTCCTCACCAACAAGCTTCCCAGTGTCCGCCACAAGCTCGCCATCGACGTCGACGACATCCGCGCCCACAATCCACGCATCATCTACGTGCGGGGCACCGGTCAGGGTGAACGCGGGCCAGATGCCGACAAGGGATCGTACGACTCACTCGCCTTCTGGGCCCGAGCCGGCGTGGCGGTCGGTGCCCGGCGGCCCGAATACGACCTGGTACCCCTCCCGCCCGGCCCGGGATTCGGCGACTCGATCGGCGCCATGACGATCGCCGGGGGCATCATGGGTGCGCTCTTTCACCGCGAGCGCACCGGCGAGTCCACGGTGGTGGACGTCTCACTGTTCGGCACCGGCTTGTGGGCCATGGGACCGGCCATGGCGCTGTCGCTGGTGCTGGACATGCCGTGGACGGCTCCCCCGGCCGAGCGACTGTCGTCCAACCCGCTGTCGCGCAACTACGAGACCAGTGACGGCCGGATCCTCGCCTTCACCTGCCTACAGGCGGCCCGGTACTGGCCGACCCTGTGCGATGTCATCGGCCGGTCCGACCTGGCGACCGATGCTCGCTTCGCCGACCAGGTGTCGCTGCTGGAGAACAGCCTGGCCGCCATCGAGATCCTCGACGACGTGTTCGCCTCGGCGACGCTCGCCGACTGGCGGGCCCGACTCGCGACCTTCGACGGACAGTGGGCCGTGGTCCAGGACACCCTCGAAGCGGCCGAGGATCCCCAGACGATCGCCAATGGCTACCTCCAGGAGTGCCACACGGCGAACGGGGTTCCCTTCCGGCTGGTGGCCGCGCCCGTCCAGTACGACGAGCAACCGGCCGCGCCGACCCGAGCGCCGGAGTTCAACGAACACGGCGACGAGATCCTGGCCGACCTCGGCCTCGACTTCGACACGATCGTGGACCTCAAGGTCCGCGGCGTGGTCGCCTGACCACCATCAACCGAGGAGTTCTCCCATGTCGCTTTTCGATGCGTTCCGATTCGACGGCAAGCGTGTGCTGGTCGTGGGCGGAGCCTCCGGTATGGGGGCGGCCGCCGCCGAGGTGGCCCAGGCTGCGGGAGCCGACGTCGTGGTGATGGACTTCGCCGACATCGCCCTCGCCGGGGCGAGCGCCATCCACGTGAACCTCGCTGAGCGGGCTTCCATCGATGCCGCCGTCGACGAGTGCGGCGGGCCCGTCCACGCCCTGTTGGCGTGTGCCGGCGTGGCCGATGGCACGCCCGGGATCGAGCGGATCAACTTCATCGGCCACCGCCACCTGATCGACACGATGATGGCGGGCGGCATGCTGGCGCGCGGCGGGGCGATCGGCTTCATCTCCTCGGCCGCGGGTCTGGGCTGGGAGGCGAATCTCCCCCTCCTCCAGGAGCTGCTCGAGACACCGGACTTCGACAGCGCCGTCGCCTGGGTCGAAGAGCACGGCAAGGCCGACTACATGTCGATGAAGCAGGCGATGTGCGCCTACGTGGCCCGCCAGGCCTACTCGTTCCTGAAGCAGGGCATCCGCATCAATGCCATCTGCCCCGGACCGACCGAGACCCCGCTGGCCATCGCCAACAAGGAGACCTGGCTCACCTTCGGCGCCGACTACCGCGACGCGGTCGGCGTGGATGCGTCGACACCGCTCGAGCAGGCCTACCCGCTGCTGTTCCTGTGCAGCGACGCCGCGGCCGCCATCAACGGCATCACCATGGTGACCGACGCCGGGTACATCAGCTCGGGCGTGACCAGCTCGTTCCCCGACGCCAACCCGATCGCCAACTTCCTCCTCGGTCGACTCTGACGACCCCTTCCGGAGAGGGTCTCGCAGCCGGCCCATCGACGCATCGCGGCTAGGTCGGGCTGCGGGGCACGTCCCGGAACGGGGTGTCGCGGTCGCCGGAGACCTCTCGCGGCATACCCAGCACCCGCTCGCTGACGACGTTCGCCGCCATCTCGGTGGTGCCCCCTCCGATGCAGGCCACCTGGCGCATCAGGAAGTCCATGCCACGGGCACCCAGCACCCCGTCGTCATCGGTCCAGGCCGCGCCGGCCCCGCCGGTCAGTTCGAACTCGATCGTGATCCGCCTGGTCGACGCATGACCGCTGAAGAGCCGACCCACGGCGGAGGACTGGTCGGACAGCGTGCCACTGACGATGCCCTGCCCGATGCGGCGCCCGAGGGCGCGGCCGACGAGGTCGAGCATTCCCACCTCACCGATCAAGTCGTGCGCGACCGGGTCGTCGACCCGGCCCGCCTGCCGGACCAGCTCCATGATGGAGGCACCTCCGACGCCGGACCGCGTCCCACCGGCCGGAGCGGTCACCAGCGGTGAGTTGAAGGCCATGCGTTCGTGGAACATCCATCGGGTCCCGACGGTCCAGCCATCATCGACCGCCCCGATGCGGTGATGATCGGGGACCCGGAGGTCGGTGAGGAACTCCTGGCAGAACTCCTGCGAGCCGTTCAGCATCTCGATGCGTTGGACCTCGATCCCCTCCTGTTCGATGGGGAAGATGAACACACTCAGACCGCGGTGCTTGGGGACGTCCCAGTTCGTGCGGGCCAGGCACAGTCCCCAGTCGGACCACCAGGCGCCCGTGGTCCACACCTTCGAGCCGTTGAGGATCCATTCGTCCCCGTCGCGCACGGCCGTCGTGAGTGCACCGGCAACATCGGAACCACCGCTCGGCTCGGACAGGAACTGCATCCACAGCTCCTCGCCGCGCAGCATCGCCGGGATGTGGTCGCGTTTCTGCTCCTCGGTGCCGAACTCCAGCAGAACAGCCATGCACGGCGTGAAGGTGGGGACCTGGACCCTGGTGGGGAACTCGAAGCCCTGGAGCTCGTCGTTCAGCACCAGCTGGTGAGCCGGGGTCAGACCCTGGCCGCCGTACTCGCGGGGCACACAGATGCCGGCCAGGCCGGCGTCGAAGAGCATGCGCTGCTCCTCGCGCTCACGGGCCACCTCGGCCAGCTCCTCCTCGTCGGACCGGATCTCCCACACGCTGGTGATGACGTGAGGCGGGACGGGACGGAGATGGTCGTGGATGAACCGACGGGCGCGTCGGCGAAACGACACCAGGTCCTCGATGTCGGCGCTCATGCCGCCGCCTCCGCCCTCGCGAGCCGGTCGGCGATCCGTAGCCGGTGCTCGGAAGGAGTGCCGAACAAGGCCCGATTGAGCGTTCCCCGCCGCAGGTAGAGGTGCAGGTCGTGCTCGAAGGTCACCCCGATGCCGCCGTGCAGCTGGACACATTCCTGGAGGAGCTCGGCCCCGTACTCCCCGATGTAGGCCTTGGCCGCGCTGAGCAGGTCGTCGGCATCGGGAGCATCGGCCGAGACGGCGGCGATGGCCTCGTCGCTGATGGCGTGGCTGGCCTCGAGCCAGGTCTTCATGGCCGCGAAGCGGTGTTTGAGGGCCTGGTACGAGGCCAGCGGGCGGCCGAACGAGTATCGGTCGAACGCCCACTCGACGGTCATGTCGAACGCGGTCTGCATGGCGCCGATGGATTCGGCGTTGGCCAGCGCCAGCGCATGCCGCAGCTGGCGCTCGACCTGCTCGTCGGCCCCACCGAGCCCACCGAGCGCGGCCGACGACGACACGCGCACGTCGTCGAAGGTGACCATCGAGAAACGGCGGGTCAGGTCGACCCCATCCATCGCCGTCAGGGAAACCCCCGGCGTGTCGCACGCGACCAGCACCTGACCGAGACCCTCGCCGAGGCGGCCGGTGACCAGGTGGTGGCTGGCCTGGTCGGCCGACTCGACCGGTCGCTTCCGGCCGTTGATCACGAGGTCGTCACCATCTTGTGTGATCTCGAGGGTCACCGAGCCGAGACGGTCGTGGGGTGGGCCCTCCGGGTGGCACCACGAGACCACGGAGCTGCCGTCGAGCAGGCCGGCCAGCAGTTCGTGGTGGGCATCGGCGGCACTGA
>JAOUEE010000020.1 GCA_029858875.1 Acidimicrobiia bacterium | reverse complement strand
ACGGCTACATCAGCGGTCAGGCCGAGCACCTCGTGGGGGCGACCATCCTCCTCGAGTTCCCCAGCGTGGGCGCGACCGAGAACCTGCTGATGGCCTCGGTGCTGGCCAAGGGCGTGACCGTCATCGAGAATGCGGCCCGCGAACCCGAGATCGCCGACCTCGCTGCGTTCCTCGGCCGCATGGGGGCATCGATCACCGGCGCCGGCACCAGCACCATCACCGTGGAGGGGGTGGACGAGCTGTCGGCGGTCGAGCACCGCGTGATCCCCGACCGCATCGAGGCGGCGACCTTCCTGGCCGCGCTCGGCATCGCCGGCGGTGAGATCACTCTCGAAGGGGCCCGGGCCGACCACATGGACATGCTGATCCAGAAGCTGGGTGACATGGGTGTGCGAATCTCCCCCGACGCCCAGGGGCTGTGGGCCTTTCGCGGCGACCGTCTGAAGGCCACCGATGTGTCCACGTTGCCGTATCCCGGTCTGGCCACCGACTACAAGCCGTTCCTCGTGGCCATGCTGTGTCTGGCCGACGGCGTGAGCATCGTCACCGAGAACCTGTTCTCGGGCCGCTTCCGTTACGTGGACGAGCTGAAGCGGCTCAGCGCCGATATCCGTACCGAGGGCCACCACGCGGTGGTCCGCGGGGTCGAGCGATTGTCGGGCGCGCCGGTGAAGGCCCACGACATCCGCGCCGGCGCCGCGCTGGTGGTGGCTGCGCTGGCGGCCGAAGGGGAGACGGTCATCGCCGACGCCCATCACATCGACCGGGGCTACGACGATCTGGTGGGCAAGCTCTCGGCGCTGGGCGCCGACGTCGAGCGGGTCCGGTTGCGCTGACCCACACGGTCATCACGAGTCCTCGGTCGATTCCCCGGTCGCTTCGGCCTCGTCCCGCAGCTGATTGGCTCGGCGGTTGGCCAACACCAGCAGGAGGAAGAACAAGGCGACGGGTACCGCCACGAACAGCGCTTCGTCCCAGCCGCCTTCGTGGGCGAGGATCACTCCACCGATGCTAGTGCCCACCCCGCCGTTGTCCCGTCCGATGAGCTGTGACCGATGGCGTGTTTTGATACCGGTCGGGCCGGTGCGACAATGGACGCCGTGCACGACGAGGTCGCCAAGGTCATCGAGATCATCCGTCCGGCCATCCAGGCCGACGACGGCGACATCGCGCTGCGCGAGGTCGACGAGGCCACCGGCGTGGTCACCGTCGAGCTCTTCGGTGCCTGTGTGACCTGTCCGGCATCCACCCAGACCCTCAAGGCCGGCGTGGAGCGCATCCTGAAGGACCGGGTCGACGGCGTCACCGAGGTCCGCCAGTTGGGCGTCGACAACCTCGACGACGGCAGCGTGCAGTCACCGTTCGCGCTGCCGGCCGACGGAACGCCCGTCTCGCTCTGAGTTGACACCGGTTGGGTGCGCCCGGCCGGTACCGTGCCGTTGGATGGCCAACGACGGACCCACCTGTTACCGCCACCCCGACCGCCAGGCGGGGGTGACCTGTCAGCGTTGCGGCCGGCCGATCTGCCCGTCGTGCATGCATCAGGCATCGGTCGGCTTCCATTGCCCGGAATGTGTCCGCGCCGGCTCTCAGCGGGTGGTCAGCGCGCAGTCGCTGATGAACTCCAAGCCCATGGTCACGCTGACTCTCATCGGCATCAACGTGACGGTGTGGCTGCTGGGTCTGGCCATGGGCGGGTCGGCCAGTCGCCTGGCCGGTGATCTCATCGAGGACTTCGCTCTCGTCGGCGGGGGGTCGGTCGATGGTCGTACCCTCATCGGGGTCGACGAGGGCGAGTGGTACCGATTGGTCACCGGCGGTTTCCTCCACGCCAGCCTCATCCACATCGCCTTCAACATGTACCTGCTGTATGTGCTGGGCCGGCAGCTGGAGCGGGCTCTCGGCACCGTCGACTTCGGGATCCTCTATCTGGCTGGTCTGCTGGGAGGGTCGTTCGGTGCGCTCCTCGTGAACCCCAACGGATTCACGGTGGGCGCGTCGGGCGCGGTGTTCGGCCTGATGGGCGGCTGGATCATGTTCGCCCGGTCGCGGGGCATCGACTTCATGAACAGCGGGATCGCCGGTCTCGTCCTCATCAACATCCTGCTGACGTTCAGCATCTCGGGCATCTCCGTGGGCGGCCATCTGGGCGGCTTGGCCGGTGGCTTGATCGTGGGGTGGTTGCTCACGGTCGGGCGTACCCGGTTGCCCAACCAACAAGCGGTGCGCGGCGCCTCCGTCGGACTGTGCCTCGTGTTCGCCGTCGGTGGCATCTGGGCCGCCTCCACCTGGATGACCCCCATCTTCTGAAGCGTGGTCGGGTCCGGGTCGGTTACCGGTCGACCAGTGCACGCAGGCGACGGAGGTTGCGTCGCCAGATGGCCTTCAGGATCGGAGCGCCGATGCGTTCGCCGATGGGACCGCCCAGCCACCAGGGGAAGTGCAGCGTCTCGTCCCAGACGAACGACGTTCCGGTGGCGGTGGGAGTGAGGACGAAGCGGCCGCGGCCGCTCACGACCCCGTCGTGGCGCACCCCCATCACCTGGGCCGGCACCCACTCGGTGATCGTCATCTCGTCGGTCAGGCGGATCGGCCCCACCTTGGTGACGCAATCGAAGGTGGTGCCCACCCCCTGGGTGGTCGACGAGGTGATGGTGATCGACTCGGCATCGGCCATCCAGTCGACGTGACGGTTGATGTTCTCGATGCGGCTCCACACCTGGTCGGGATCGAGCGGGAGGTCGATGCTGACGCGGATGCGGGTCATGTCGGGAGGCTACGGTTCCGTGGGCGCATGCCGGTGATTCGTACCGAGGAACCCCGATGGATGCCGATGTCGACTTCTTCTGGGACCCTGTGTGCCCCTTCGCCTGGTTGTCGCCCGGCTGTGCCGCTGATCCGAGCGCTCAGGTGAGGGCGGTCCGGAGGCGTCGATAGGTCGACACGTGGCTGTCGGCCGCGCCGTCGAACGGGGTCCCCCGCCAGTCGGCACGACGATCGACCAGCGTCAGCGCGGCGTCGTCGCACAGTTCGTCGAGTCGACCAGGGGAGATCCAACGCAGCTCCCACGGTCGAATCCGGCGGCGACCGCCCGGGTGGATCTCGACGTGGCGACCGACCACGTGGTCGGCGTCGTCGCCCTGGGTGGTCGAGGTGAGGATCACGACCTCGCCGTCGTCGCTGCGCAGAGAAGTGGCCGATCGCGGGGTGAGGTCGGGCTCGGGGGGCACCAGCACCTCGACCACGAGGTGCCCGCCCGGGTGCAGCACACCCGCCACCCGGTCGATGCACGCACGTTGAGCCGACGGCGCGGTGAGATTGCAGATGGTGTTGAAGGCGATGAACACCACGTCGAAGCTGTCGGCGGCGAAGGGCAGCACGGCCATGTCCGCCTCCACGATCGGGCAGGGATGGCCCTTGGCGGCGAAGCGGTCGTTCATCTCGGGTGAAGCATCCAGGGCGGTGATGGACACGCCGGCGTCGGCGATCGGCCCGGCCAGGCGACCGGTACCCGAGCCGAGCTCGAGCACCGAACCGGCCTTGGCCAGCTCGCAGATGCGTGCGACGGTGCCCGCCACGTCGGACACGTCGCGGTACCACTGGTCGTACACGTCGGCGAAGGAACGGCCGTACAGGCCGGGATCGTGAGCCATCGGGTGCAGTCTGGTCCTCGCCGGAGACGTATGCCGCGCTCGACACCGCGTCAGCAGCCAGAATGGCGAGATCGATCCCCAGGAGCGCGTGACGCCATCGTGGGCGCCGCCCGAGACACCGGCGGATGCCGCCGGCCCTGTGGCCCGCCGGCGCCCGGCTGGTGTGGCCCGCATGGCCCCGCTGGCCACCCAGCCGGTGCCGGTTCCGTTGCGCCCGCTCACGATGGGTGAGGTCCTCGACGGGGCGTTCGAGACCATTCGCATCGCTCCCGGCCTGATCCTCGGGCTCTCGGCGGCGGTCGTGGTCCCCACCCAGCTGGTGCTCACCGTGCTCGATCGGGATCTACTCGACGGCAATGCGGCGCGGTACCTGTTGGCCCGGCCCTGGCGCTACCTGGTCGACAGCGGCTCGGGCGAGGGCGATCCGCAGGCCCTGGCCGTTTGGCTGGTGCTCGTCTTCGGGCTCACCGTGCCCGCCGTGTGCGCCGTGGGCATCGGACGGGTGCTGTCGGCCTGGTATGCCGGAAGCGCCATCGATGCCCGTCCAGCCGGTGTCGAGATGGTTCGTCGGACCTGGGTGGTGCTGTTGACGGCACCGGTCCGGGCCATCGGCTCGCTGCTGATCGGCCTGCCGCTGGTGTTCCTGTTGCTCACCGGGCCCGTCATCGGCATCGAGCGTTCCGGCCCGCTGGAGGCCCTGCGTCGATCCTGGACCCTCGTCCAACGCCGTTTCGGATCCGCCCTCGGCTTCTATCTGGTCTCGGCCTTCCTCGTGTTGGTGCTCACGGCAACGCTCAACCTGGTGCCGCTCCTCTTCGGTCAGCTGTTCCTCGGTGACGCTCGGTGGATCCTGATGGTGACCAGCAGCATCGCCGTGTCGGTCGGTCTCACGGCCTTCGTGGCCGCCGGGACGTGTCTGCTCTATCTCGATTCGCGGGTGCGGGTGGAGGGGCTGGATCTCGAGTTGCTGCTGGTCGACCAGTGGCCGGAGACGCGCTCGTGAGCACCGCCGGTGCGCTGATCCTCAGCGGGATCCTCCTCCAGCGAATACCCGCGCCCCAGCACGACCCCGACGACGTCGATCGGACCATCGACCGCATCCTCGCGCGCCAGGAGTTCCTGCCACCGGAACGCACGTGGCTGCGACGACAATGGGACCGCCTGGTGGACTGGTTGCGATCGCTGCTCGAGAGCAGCAACGACGCTCCGGCCCCCGATCTGCCCACCGAGCCGGCTCAGGGCGGCGGAGCGGGTTCGCTGGTGGCCATACTGCTCCTGGCCCTGGTGGTGGCCCTGGCGGTCTGGGTGATCGTCCGGATCGTGCGCGACCGCACCCCTCGAGCCGACGCCGCCGACGACGACTCCATCAGTATCGAGATCGACGAGTACCGCACCGCGGCCGACTGGCGATCGCGTGCGGCCCGACTCGAGGGCGCCGGGCAGTCGAAGGAGGCCGTGCGGGCCTGGTTGCGATGGGGCATCGCCACCCTCGTCGACCGAGAGGTGCTCGAAGACATCCCCGGGCGGACCACCGGCGAGTACCGCCGGTTCGTCGCCGAGCGCCATCCCCACCTCCAGAGCCGATTCGATCGGGCGACGATGCTGTTCGACGAGATCTGGTACGCCGACCGTGCCGCCACGGCCGAGTCGGTGTCCACGATCCGCCAGGACATGGAAGCGGTGGTCGAGGCGTCCTCCACCCGGGGCCAGACCCGAGGACCCGACCCGCGCCGCCCGTTGGCGGAGATCACATGAGCCGGCGGTCCGGTCTGGCGCTGGCGGCACTGGTGATCGTGCTGATCCTGGTGATCGCCGTCATCGGGTCGGGGTCCGATCCCGGCCCGGCGCTCGACCCCGACAACCCTCGACCGGCCGGCACCAAGGCTCTCCGGTTGTTGCTTGAGGACCTGGGTGCGGACGTCGGCGTCCGCGATCGCGATCCCGGGGGGGCCGATGTGGTGTTGGTGCTGCGGGATCGCCTGATCGAGGATTCTCACCAACGGCTGCTGGCGTTCGCCCGGGCCGGGGGCACCCTGGTGGTCGCCGACCCGACGTCCCCGCTCGCCAACCGCGCCGGTCGTCGGCCTGTCGGGAGCGGCAACGAGTGCACCATCGAGGCGTGGCGGGTGTTCCGGATCACGCAGGTTCGACCCCCCGCGGCGCCCCTCGATCCCGACGGCCAGGACTACTGCCTCGGCACCGACACCGGGGCGGTGGTCACCAGCCGGGTCGAAGGCGGCGGCGCGGTGCTGTCGGTGGCTCGGCCGGAGCTGTTCGCCAACCAGTACATCGGCCAGGACGACAATGCCCGCCTGGCGGTGGTTCTGTTGGCGCCGACCACCGACACTTCCGTGGTGATCCTCGATCCGGGGTACATCGAGACGCCCCTCCCGGGCACGGGGAACCAGGGGCTGTGGGATCTCATCCCCTCCAACATCAAGTGGGCCATGCTCCAGGTGGCCATCGCCTTCGGGCTGTTGGTGCTGGCCGTCAGCCGTCGTCACGGTCGACCGGTTCCGGAGCAGAAGGCGGTCGAGCTGGCCAGCTCGGATCTGGTGGCCGCCACCGGAACCCTCTACGAGCGGGCCCGCCGACCGGCGTTCGCGGCGGGCGTGCTCCAGGATGATCTGCGCCGCATCATCGCCCGTCGCACCGGGTTGGCCGCCGACGCCCCGGTCGCCGACCTGGCCCGGGCGGCCGAGACCCGGTTGGGCGTTCCGGCGTCATCGGTGCAGCGGGTGTTGTCCGGCGGCGCGGCCGACGAGGCCGAACTGCTCGATCTGGCCCACGATCTCTCTCGAATCCGTCAGGAGGTCCTCGATGGATGACCACACGGCTCCCCCACCGAACCCGCCCATGCCCCCACCCGAGCCCACCGGCCCCGTCGGCTCGTCGGCCCGCGAGGCGGTGTTGGCCCTGCGCGAGGAGGTGGGCAAGGTCGTGGTCGGCCAGGAAGGCACCCTGTCGGGTCTGGTGGCCGCCCTCCTGGTGCGGGGCCACGTGCTGCTCGAGGGCGTGCCCGGCGTGGCCAAGACCCTGTTGGTCAAGGCGGTCAGTGCGGCGTTGTCGCTCGAGTTCAGCCGGGTCCAGTTCACCCCTGACCTGATGCCCAGCGACATCCTCGGCCAGATGATCTACGAGCAGGGCACGGGAGCGTTCCGGTTCCGTCAGGGCCCGGTGTTCACGAACCTGTTGCTGGCCGACGAGATCAACCGAACGCCGCCCAAGACGCAGGCGGCGCTGCTCGAGGTCATGGAGGAACGGCAGGTGTCCATCAGCGGCGAGACCCGGGCGTTGCCCAGTCCGTTCGTGGTCATCGCCACCCAGAACCCCATCGAGTACGAGGGCACCTATCCGCTGCCCGAGGCCCAGCTCGACCGGTTCCTCTTCCAACTCCAGGTCGGGTATCCCAGCGCCGACCAGGAGAGCGAGGTCCTCCGCCGCCACGACCGCGGTCTGAATCCTCACGACCTGTCGGCCAACGGCGTCGCGGCGGTGGCCTCGGCCGCCGATCTGGCCGTGGCCCGCCACGAGGTCGACGCCCTCCACGTGGAGGATCCGGTGATCGACTACATGGTGGCCCTGGCCCGAGCGACGCGTGAATCGCCTTCGTTGGCGCTCGGCGTGTCGCCGCGCGGGACGGCAGCCATGCTGATGGCGGCCAAGGCGTGGGCCTGGCTGTCGGGTCGCAGCTTCGTGAGTCCCGACGAGGTCAAGGCGGTGGCCAAGCCGGCCCTGCGACACCGCGTGCAGCTCCGGCCCGAGAGCGAGCTCGAGGGGGTCACCGCCGATTCGGTGCTGGACACCATCCTCGCCACCGTTCCGGCTCCACGCTGACCCATGCCCGTGCTCACCCCCCGTCTGGGTCTGGTCGTCGGGGTCGGCGCCGTGGTCACTGGGGTGGTGTCCCGAGTCGGATTCATCGGGTTCTGGGTGGTGCTGGGGGTGCTGGCCGCCGTGGCCGTGGCCGATGGGCTGCTGGCGTCGGCACCCGGGGCGTTGGACATCCGCCGGTCGATGCCCGACGGCGCGGTGCTGGGGGCCCCGGTGCGGGTGGGTTGGATCGTCCGCAATCGCTCCTCGCGCCCGGCCGACCTCCGCGTCGCCGACGCGTTCGCCCCGTCGTTGCAGGCCACGACCCGACGTCAGCGACTGCGGCTGCCCGGCCGGGCCACCGCCACCGTCGAGCTCACGCTGCACCCGCAGCGGAGAGGCAAGTTCGTGCTGGACGAGATCGTGCTGCGCACGGTGGGTCCCCTCGGACTGGTCGGACGCCAGCAGGCCCGGCCGATCGTGGACGTGCTCAAGGTGTATCCCCGGTTCCCTTCCCGTCACGACGCCGAGCTCCGCCTGCGCCAGGCTCGGGTGGTGGAGGTCGGGCTCCGCACCGCACGCGGTCGCGGCGGCGGCACCGAGTTCGACCAACTCCGCGAGTACACACCCGACGATGAGTATCGCAAGATCGACTGGGCGGCCACCGCGCGCACCGGCCGGGCCATCGTGCGTGACTACCGGGCCGAACGGAACCAGACCGTCATCAATCTGTTGGACAACGGCCGCCTGATGGCCGGCACCGTGGCCGACGTGCCCCGCGTCGAACACGCCATGGATGCGGTGATGGCGCTGACCACGGTGGCCGGCGGCCTGGGCGACCGGTGCGGGCTGCTCACGTTCGACCAACAGGTGCGCTCGGTGGTGGCCGCGGCGCGGGGTCGCCAGCAACTGGGTCTGGTCAACGAGGCCATGTACGACCTCGAGCCGGAGTTGTCCGAATCCGACTATCGGTCGGCGTTCACGGCAACATTGGTCCGGTTCCGGCGTCGAGCCTTGTTGGTCATCCACACCGAGCTGGCCGCCCACAGCGTGGACGAGAGCCTGATCCCGGCGCTGCCGTTGCTGACCCGTAGCCACGTGGTGATGGTGGCAGCGGTCCGCGACCCGGAGGTGCAGCGGTGGGCACAGGACCGGATCGACGAGTGGCCCGATGCCTACCGCCAGGCCGCCGCCATCGCCGCGCTGGCCGAGCGCCGTCGCGCCGCGGCCCGCCTGCGTGCGCTGGGAGCCCTCGTGATCGACGCCGGCCCCGACCGGCTGGCCCGCGAACTGGTGGACGCCTACCTGGGGGTGAAGGCCACCGGCGCGCTGTAGGTGCGGGCCGACCGCTACCGGCGTGTCGCGATGTGGCCGGTGACGCCCCGAGCCTCGGCCGCCGGGCCCTGGCCGAGGATCCAGGCCAGGAAGACGCCCACGGCGAGCACACCGATGGCGATGCGGGTGGTGGTGGGCAGTGAGCTGGGGGTGACGAACCCCTCGATGAGCCCGGCCACCACGAAGGCCAGCATCAGGCCCAGCACCACCGTCGCCGTGCGTCGGCCCTCCTCGGCCAGGGCCTGCACCCGCGGTCGATCACCGGGATCGATCACCGCCCATCCGAGGGCCAGGCCGGCGCCGCCGGCCACGATGACCGCGGTGAGCTCCAGGAGGCCATGGGGCAGGATCAGCCCCCAGAACTTGCCCTCCTGGTCGGCCGCGTAGAACAGGCCGGCCGCCGTGCCCGCGTTGACGCCGTTGAAGGCCAGGACGGCGACGGTGCCCACGCCGAAGGTGAAACCGAGGGCGAAGGCGAGGAACGAGACCTGGATGTTGTTGATGAGCACCTGAGCGCTGAACAGGCCGGCCGCCTCGCTCGAGTAGTAGGCCTCGAAGTCCTCTTCCACATACGCCTGACGCAGGGCTTCGCTGCCGGTGGCCTCGAGGGCTTCGTCGCTGTTGGCGATCCAGACACCGACGATCAGCGCCGGCACCAGCAGCCAGGCCGCCGATGCCGCCATGAACCACCGCAGCTGCCACACTGCGGCCGGGAACAGTTCGGTGAAGAACCGGCTGAGCGATCGGGTCGACCGGCTCCGGGTGCTGTAGATCTGCGCCCGAGCGTCGCCGACCAGCATCGTGAGTCGACCGACGAGGGCTGGGTCTCGATAGTGGGTGCGCACATACGACAGGTGCGTGCTGGCCTGCTGGTAGAGCGCGATCAGCTCGTCGATGTCGGCCGGCTCCATCGATCCCAGCCCCGTGCGAGCTCGCGCCGACACCGACTGGAGCCGGGACCAGGTGCCCTCGTGGGCGGCGATGTACCGGTCGATGTCCACTGCGGGATCTACCGTAGAGGGCAGGCCACGCCCGACTCGTCACCCCCCTCACCGGGAAGGACCCGCGTGCAGATCGCCCAGAACATCGTCACCCCCGAGGCCGTGGTGCTCGACTTCCAGGCGGCCGGCGTGTCCTCACGGATCCTGGCCCGCGGCGTCGACCTGGCCGTCCAGCTGGCGATGTTGTGGCTCCTCCAGCTGGTGATCGGCCTCGGCGCCGCGTTCAGCACCGTCGGGGCATCGGTGGCCGCGGTCATCATCGCGTTCCTCGTGCTGCTCGGCTACCCGGCGCTCAGCGAATGGCTGTGGCAGGGACGGACCGTCGGCAAGCTGGCCCTGGGCCTACGCGTCGTCTCCCTCGGCGGTGGTCCCGTGGGGTTCACCGCGGCGGCCACACGCAGCCTCTTCCAGATCATCGACATCTACGCCACGGGCGGGGGCATCGCCATCATCACCGCGCTCGGCAACCGGCGCTCGCAGCGGCTGGGCGATCTGGCGGCCGGTACGTTCGTCATCCGCGAGCGGCGGGTGCAGGGCCACACTCGTCCGGTGGTCTTCCGGCCGCCGTACGGGTACGAGGGGTACGCCCAGGCGCTGGACGTCACCTCGCTCACCACCCAGCAGTACGGACTGGTGCGCAGCTATCTGTTGCGGCTCAACGAGCTGGGCGTCAACGCCCGTTGGTCGATCGGTCGCCGCCTGTCCGACAACCTGGCCCGCCAGATCCATCACCTGCGCCCACCCTCGGTCCATCACGAGACCTTCCTCGTCTGTGTGGCCGCCGCCTATCAGATGCGCCACGCGCGGCTGCCCGGTCCCGGCTCACGGACGTAGCCTGATCGGGTGGGATCCGCCTATCTCGACAACGCTGCCACCACCCCGCTCAGCGCGGCCGCGGCCGACGCCATGCAGGCCGTCATCGACGCGCGCCTGGGCAACCCGTCGGGGGCTCACCGGCTGGCCCGCCGGGCCCAGGAGGTGCTCGACGAGGCGCGCGAGGTCGTCGCCGACGCCCTCGGTGGCCCCGCGGGTGGTGTGGTCTTCACCGGCGGGGGAACCGAAGCCGACAACCTCGCCGTGCGGGGCGTGCTCGGCGCGTCGGGTGGCCTTGCCGTGTGCCCGGCGGCCGAGCATCACGCCGTCCTGCACCCGGTCCAGCAGGCCAACGGTCGGGTGGTGGGCCTCACCACCGACGGCCGGGTCGACCTCGATCGGTTGGCGGAGGCCCTCGACCCCGATGTCCGCGTGGTGTCGGTGATGGCGGTCAACAACGAGAACGGCATGATCCAGCCGCTGGAGCCGATCCGAGAGCTCATCGACGAGCGGGCTCCCGCTGCCGTGCTGCACACCGATGCGGTGCAGGGCGCGCCGTGGTTGGACCTGGTGGCGCACACGACCCCGGCCGACCTGGTGTCCATCAGCGCCCACAAGTTCGGCGGCCCGGCCGGCGTGGGTGCCCTGCTGGTGCGTGGTGACGTGGAGCTCGCCCCGCAGTTGGTCGGTGGGGGCCAGGAGCGGGGCCGGCGGGCCGGCACGCACAACGTGGCCGGCATCGCCGGGATGGCGGCCGCGCTGGCCGCCACGGTCGGAGCTCGCCGCGAGACCGGTCAGCGGGTGGGTCGGCTCCGGGATCGGCTGGCCGACGCCCTCCTCGCCGAGGTCGACGACTGTGTGGAGACCGGTGTCCGGGCGGCCAAGGTTGCCGGGAACTGCCACCTGTGCTTCTCGGGCATCGAGAGCGAGGCACTGCTGTTCCTCCTGGAGCAACAGGAGGTGTACGCATCGGCGGCCGCTTCCTGCTCGTCGGGGGCCCAGGAGCCCAGCCACGTGTTGGCGGCCATGGGGTACCCACGCCAGCTCGCCGGGGGATCGCTCCGCCTGTCGTTGGGTCCAACCACCACCGAAGCCGATGTCGAGCGGGCGGTGGCCGTCATTCCTCCGGCCGTCGCTCGGCTGCGCGAACGCGATCCGCTGCAGGCGCCATGAGCCCGCCGGTCATGGTGGCGATGTCGGGCGGGGTCGACAGCTCGGTGGCGGCCGCGCTGCTGGTCGAGCAGGGTCATCAGGTGGTGGGCGTCACCCTCAAGCTCTGGGGCGGAACCAGCGATTCGGGCTGCTGTTCGGTCTCGGACGTGGACGATGCGCGACGGGTGGCCCAGCAGCTGGGCATCGAGCACCACGTCTTCAACTTCGGGGAGCACTTCGATCGACACGTCGTCGAGCCCTACGTCGACGCCCACGCCGCCGGCCGCACGCCCAACCCGTGCATCGAGTGCAATCGGCACGTGAAGTTCGAGCGCCTCGTGACGCGGGCCCGGGCACTGGGCTTCGACCTCGTCGCCACCGGGCACCACGCGGCGATCGTTCCCGACGAGACCGTGGCGAGCGCCGACGGCGAACCCGTTCGGCGGATCGGCCGGGGGGTCGATCGGGCCAAGGACCAGTCCTATGTGCTGCACATGCTCGGCCAGGACCAGCTCCGTGGACTGATGCTGCCGATCGGGCATCTCACCAAGGAGGAGGTGCGGGCCCACGCCCGCCGACTCGGCCTTCGGACGGCGGCCAAGCCCGACAGCCAGGATGTGTGTTTCATCACCGCGACAGGAGGGCGCCAGGTGTTCCTCCGGGACCGGATGGCGCTGACCCCAGGTCGGGTGATCGACGGCGACGGCCGGGCGGTCGGTCGAGTCGACGCCGTCGAACTGGTCACGATCGGCCAGCGCAAGGGGCTCCGTGCCGCCGGGGGAGGGGCACCACGGTACGTGACCGACATCGACCTCGGGACGGCCACGGTGACGGTCGGGCCCCGGTCGGATCTGTTCGTCGAGCGCACGGCGATCACCGACCTGGGCTGGAGTCATCTCCCTTCGAGCGGGCCTTTCGTGGTGCAGGTCAGCGCGCATGGGCCCACCGCGTCGGCCGTGCTCGAGGACGACCACCTCCGGTGGCACGAGCCGCATCAGCGGGTGGCACCCGGGCAGAGCATGGTGCTGTACCACGACGATCAGGTGATGGGCGGAGCCGTCGCCGCCTGAGCGATCATCGCAGTCGGAGTTTCTCGCGACCGAGCGACAGGGCCCGGTTGGCCCGATCGGGGGTCACCAGCACGGCGGTGGCCTCGGTGACGTCGGTGCGGCGGTCCCGCCCGATCAGCCCGAAACCCACGGCCGGGTCGAGATCGATCTGCACCGCCAGACCGGGAGCCCGTCCCGTGAGGTCGAGGCGAGGGCCGAACTCGGCCGGAGCCGGTCGCATGTCCATCACCGTCGGGCTGGGCATGAGCACGGGCTCCCGCAGGGCCAGCGGATCGTGGACCACCACACCCCCTGGCACCAGGATCAGCCAGCGTCGGCTGAGCCCGTGCAGTGACCGGGCGGCCATGCCCGCCAGTGGCACGCCGATGACCGACAACACGATGCCCGGCAGCCATCGCTGATAGGCGAGCAACATCGGACCGGCGCTGGCTCCGATCACCACAGCCGACCAAGCCAGCGGCAACGGTCCGAGGATGACGGCCGCCGGGGTGCGCAGCGGCAGGCGGATCTCGGGACCGTAGGAGGAGCCGTTGACGAAGTGCTCGGCCAGCGCGGGGTCCGACACCAGCACGGTCACGATCGACGCGCCGATCAGCCCCATCGCCGCGGCGGCGTCGAATCCGGCGGCCGCGGTGGCCCAGATGGCGGCGGCGAGCGTGGCTGGGCCAACGATCCGTACCAGCGTGAGGGTGACGGTCCGCGGTACCAGTGCTCCCACCAGTGTGGTGGCCCACACCGACCAGAGGGCGACCGAGACGACACGGCGACCGGGCGTCGACGTGTCGTCGAGCGCCGTGGCCAGGATCGGTCCCAGCGTGAAGGGGAGGATCAACCACGCGGTGCGAAACAGCCAGGGGGCCCGCATCGCGAAAAGGGTATCGGTGCGTCGTAGAGTCCCGGCTGTGAGCACCGTGGACCCTGCTGCGCGCATCGCCGAGCTCCGTCGCCGGATCGGCGAGCACAACCGGGCCTACTACGAGGACGATGCGCCCATCATCCCCGACGCCGACTACGACGAGCTGGTCCTGGAGCTGCGCCGGCTCGAGGACGAGCATCCCGACCTGGCCGCTGCACTCCCGCACCCGGTGCTCGACCGCATCGGTGGGGCCCCGTCGGAGACCTTCGCCCCGGTCGAGCATCGGGTGCCGATGATGTCGCTCGACAACGCCTTCGCCGTCGAGGAGCTCGACGCGTGGGCGCTGCGTCTGGAGCGCCGACTCGAGGGACGGCCGGTGACCCACTACGCCTGCGAGCTCAAGTTCGACGGTCTGGCCATCTCGATCCGATACGAGCACGGCCGCCTGACCCAGGCCGCCACACGGGGCAACGGACGGGTGGGCGAGGACGTCACGGCGAACGTGTCCACCATCACCAATGTGCCGAAGCGACTCACCGGCTCGGCTCCCGCAGTGATCGAGGCCCGGGGTGAGGTCTTCATGCCCATCGCCACCTTCGAGGCTCTCAACGATGATCTCCGGACCCGGGGCGAGCGGACGTACGTCAATCCCCGCAACACCGCCGCCGGCTCGCTCCGCCAGAAGGATCCGGCCATCACCGCCACCCGAGGGCTGGCGTTCTGGGCCTACCAGATCGGCGACATCCACGGTGGGCCGAGCTTCGACACCCACCACGTCACCCTCGATTTCCTGGCCTCGTTGGGCCTGCCGGTCAACCCCGAGATGCGGGTCGTCACCTCGCTCGACGACGTGAAGGCCTACATCGCCGAGACCCACGCCCGGCGCCATGACCTGCCCTACGAGATCGACGGGGCCGTGGTGAAGGTGGACGAGCTGGCCCAGCAACGAGAGCTGGGGGTCACGGCCAAAGCGCCCCGCTGGGCCATCGCCTACAAGTTCCCCCCCGAGGAGAAGACCACCTTGCTCCGCGACATCCAGGTGTCGATCGGCGGCAAGGGCAAGGCCACCCCGTTCGCCGTGCTCGAGCCGGTGTTCGTCGGCGGATCCACGGTGGGCGTGGCCACCCTGCACAACGAGGATCAGGTGCGCATCAAGGATGTGCGCCCGGGCGACACGGTGGTCGTGCGCAAGGCGGGCGATGTCATTCCCGAGGTGCTGCGGCCGGTGCTGGAGATGCGCCCGAAGGGGCTGGAGCCGTGGGTCTTTCCGCAGACCTGTCCCTGTCCGGTGGGCCACCCGCTCACCCGCGACGGTGACGACGCCGCCCACTACTGCCTCAACCCGACCTGTCCGCTCCAGCTCGACGGCTGGATCGAGCACTTCGCGTCACGTGGTGCCATGGACATCGAAGGGTTCGGTGAGCGGACGGTCCAGCTGTTCACGCAGCACGGTCTGATCGGCGACATCGCCGACATCTACACGCTCGACCTGGATCGGGTTCGAGAGCTCGAAGGCTTCGGTGAGATCTCGGTGAACAACTTGGCTGGCGCCATCGAGGCGTCCAAGCGGCGGCCGCTGGCCAACCTGTTGTTCGGACTCAACATCCGGCACATGGGGGGTGCCGTGGCCGAGCTGTTGGCGGCCGCCTTCGGGCACCTCGATCGGCTGGCCGAGGCCACCGAGGACGATCTCGCCGCGGTCGACGGGGTGGGGCCGGTCATCGCCCGGACGGTGGCCGAGTGGTTCGCCGACGACGGCAACCGGGCCATCATCGAGAAGCTGCGGGCGGTCGGGCTCAACTTCGAGGGACCCATGACGCCCGACCACGATGTCGAGCCGGTCCTCGCCGGTCGATCGGTGGTGGTGAGCGGCACCCTCGAGGGCTACTCGCGTGACGAGGCCGCCGCCGCCATCAAGGCCAGGGGCGGGAAGTCGCCCGGGTCGGTGTCGAAGAAGACGTTCGCCCTGGTGGTGGGGGCCGATCCCGGGGCGTCCAAGGTCACCAAGGCCGAGGAGGCGGGCGTGCCCGTCCTCGACGAGGCCGCCTTCGGCCATCTGCTGGCCACCGGGGAACTGCCCGAATGACCGACTATCGGGCGGTGCTCTGGGACTTCGGAGGCGTGTTCACGGCGTCTCCCTTCGCCGGCGTGCGGGCCTGGGCCGTCGACCGCGGCCTGGACCCGGTGGTCGTGCTCGAGACGATCTTCGGGCCCTACGACCAGGACACCGATCACGCCTGGCACCGCCTCGAACGAGGTGAGGTGTCGCTCCCCGACGCCATGGCGGCCATCGCCGAGCAGGCTGCGGTGGTGGGGTTCGCGCTGGATCCCGACAACCCGTTCTCGTTCCTGGCCGGGGCCATGCGCGACGAGGATCGTTCGCCGATGGTCGACGCGGTGCGGGCCATCCGTGAGGCCGGGTTGGCCACCGGCCTGATCACCAACAACGTGAAGGAGTTCGGCGACGGCTGGCGATCGCTGTTGCCGGTCGACGAGCTGTTCGATGTGGTGGTGGACTCCAGCGCCGCCGGCATCCGCAAGCCCGATCCGGCCATCTACCGACTGGCCCTCGATCGGCTGGGGATCGAGGCCCATCAGGCAGTGTTCGTCGACGACCTACCCGGCAACGTGGCCGCGGCGCGCGCCCTCGGGATCACCAGTGTGTTGGTGCCCGAAGTGCAGGCCGTGACCGCCGCCGGAGAGGTACGCACGCTCCTCGGTCTCAGTTGACGACGAAGCACCAGTCGATGATGCCGACATCGGTGGGGTCCTCGATGGACTGATAGGTGGCGGTGGCGCACACCTCGCCTGCGGGCAGTTGCTCGATGACCTGTCCATCGTCGGGCCGGAACAGCACCTGATTGAGCTCGGCGATGCCGTGGGTCTGGGCCGCCGGGATGGCCACGCCGTCGATGACCAACGACCCCTGGAACCCCGAGGCCAGGTCGACCCCGACCTCCTGTTGCTGGAAGGCGGCTGCGCCACGGGCCGGGAAGAGCTGTTCGACGGCCAGGTTCCGCTCGATGGAAATGTCGCTGGTGTCGCCGGGGTCGTTGTAGAACCAGAACAGCACCAGGAAACAGGCGGCGCCGGCGCCGAGCAGCAGGGCGGCGATGAGACGTTGCTTCTGGGTCATGATGCCCCATTCTCTCTGCTGTAGCGGCGCTTGGTGGTGTCGGGGCCGACGCGCGGCCGTCGAACCGTTGCCGTTTGCCGCCGATCCTCACCGGGTGGCTTGTAGTCTCGCCCTGTGGCAACGCCCGGCACAGATCAGGTGGGGCGCGTCCTCGGAGACCGTTACCGACTCATCACCCCTCTGGGAGCCGGGGCCTCGAGTCAGGTGTTCCTGGCCGACGACACCACGCTTCGGCGGCGGGTGGCGGTCAAGATGTTGCACCCCACGCTGGCCGACGACGAGGTGTTCCTCAAGCGCTTCCGCTCGGAGGCGCAGGCCGCCGCCGCGCTGAACCACCCCAACATCATGGCCGTGTACGACTGGGGCCACGACGGGGTGCCCTACCTGGTGAGTGAGTACCTCAGCGGCGGAACCCTGCGAGCGGTGCTCGACGCCGGTCACCTGCTCACGCCCAGCCAGGCGCTCCTGGTGGGGCTCGATGCGGTTCGGGGCCTCGACTTCGCCCATCGCCGCGGGCTGGTGCACCGCGACATCAAACCGGGCAACCTCATCTTCGACGAGGAGCGGCGGCTCCGCATCGCCGATTTCGGACTGGCCCGCGCGCTGGCCGAGGCGGGCTGGACCGAACCCCATGGCACGGTCGTCGGTACTGCCCGCTACGCCTCCCCCGAACAGGCCCAAGGGCAGTCGCTCACCGGCAAGAGTGACGTGTACGCCTTGGCGTTGGTGCTCGTGGAGGTGGTCACGGGCAAGGTGCCGTTCAGCGCCGACACCACGCTGGGCACGCTGATGGCCCGCGTCGATCAGCCGCTGCCCGTCCCGGAGGAACTGGGTGCGCTGTGTCGCTCGATCGAGCGTGCCGGCGCGCCCGATCCCGATGACCGACCCGACGCCGGCGAGTTCGGCGTGGCGCTCATGGCCGCGGCCGAAGAGCTTCCCCGGCCCAAGCCCATTCCCATGGTCGACACGTTGGCCGTGGGAACGGGATCGATGCTCGACCCCGACCCCACCATGATGTCGCCGAGCATCGTCGACCTCGACGAGGCCGACGACGACGAGCCCCGACCGGCCACCGTCGGCGCCCTCGAGCCGGAAGGGCCCGCCGCGCTCGTGGACGGCGTCGACGACGGGCCGCCGCCGCGCCGAGCCCTGTGGGCGCTGGTCTTCGCCGCCCTGTTGGCCGCAGTCGGCGTGGGCGGCTGGTTCGCCTACCAGGCCACGGTGACCCCGTCGCACGACGTGCCCGAGCTGGTCGGCCAGTCGCGCGACGCCGTGCTGGCCGCGGCAGCCGACAACGGCTGGATCGTCGACGAGAAGCAGGATCGCTCCGACGACGTGGCCGAGGACACGGCCATCGCCACCCGTCCGGCGGCCGGTGAGTCACTGCGCGAGGGCGACACGCTGACGGTGTGGTTCTCGCTGGGCCCCACAACGGTGACGCTGGCCGATCTCGGCGATGTGTCCGGGATCACCCCCGAAGAGCTGGAACGTCGCCTCAACGCGGTCGAGCTGCAATTGGGCGAGGCCGTCCCCACCGCCAGCGAGAACGTGGCCGCCGGGCTCGTCGTGGGACTCGACACCGCGGTCACCGAGGTGCCCAAGGGCGATCCGGTCCGCTACCTGGTGTCCACCGGGCCCGAGGCCCGGGTGTTGCCCGAGGACGTGTCCGGTCTCACGTGCGACGAAGCCACCGAGCTGCTCGAGGCGCTGCGGCTGGTCGTGCGGTGCCAGAACGAGTTCAGCGACACGGTGCAGGACGGCGAGGCGATTCGGCTGGACCCTGCCGGCGGCACCGAGGTGGAGGCCGACAGCAACGTCACCGTGTTCATCTCCAAGGGGCCTCAGCCCATAGATGTTCCGTCGGTCATCGGCGAGACGGTGGACGACGCCCAGGCCATCCTCGAGGGCGTGGGACTCCGGGTGTGCGACGGCGTCGATGGACCACCCAACGGCGTGGTCACCGGCCAGAACCCCCTGGCCGGAGAACAGGCCCAGCCCGGCCGCTGTGTCGAGCTCAGCTCCCGCTGACCCCGAATCCACCTGCCGGTGACCGGGGCCGACCCCGTTTCAGGTCGACGGTTCGGTGATCTCGTCCAGGCGGCGGGCCACCTCGCGGGCGACACCCACTGCGTGTTCCTGATCGGGGGGTGGCTGGATGGCCAACAGCTTGGCCACGTCGCCGGTGACCTTGATGCGACCCTCCAACAGCGCCTGCATGGCGGCCTGGGGGTTGCGATCGACGAAGATCGACTGGGCCACGGAGTAGGGAACCTGCACCGTCAGCTCGGGGTCGTCGAGATGGCCGTCCTCGATGATGGTGGCTCCGCCGGAAGTGTCGATGTGGCCCAGTACGTCCCCCACGCCGAACGGCGGATCGGTGACCACGACATTGGCCCGCATCGCCATCGGTGGCACGTCGAGCTGGTCGGCGTACTGGTCGCGAATGTCGCGAGCCGCGGCGATCCACTCGGGACTGAGGAACGGGTGACGGGCCACGGTGTCTCCTGCGGTTGGGCGACGGCAGGTCAACGCTACCCGCAGAAAACGGCGCGCCCGGAGCACGCTGCTCCCTATCCTGACCGCCATGTCGAACGCCGAAACCCCCGAGCCCGGGCTGACTCGCGAGGACGTGGCCGCTGTCGCCCGCTTGGCGCTGCTCGAGCTGACCGACGACGAGCTGGAGGAGTTCACCGGGCAGCTGGCGGCGGTGCTGGACCATGCCCGCGATGTCGAGGCGCTCGATGTGGCCGACGTCGCACCCACGCATCACCCGTTCCGCCTGGAGAACGTCACCCGGCCCGATCGGGTGGTGCCGTCGCTCGATCGGGCCGAGGTGCTGGCCCAGGCCCCACTGGTCCAGGACGATCGCTTCCGCGTGCCACCTGCGCTCGGAGAGCAGCCGTGAGCGCGCTCGAGCTGGCCGATGCCGTACGGACCGGGGCACGCACGGCCGTCGACGTCCTCGAACAGCATCTGGCCGAGATCCGGTCCCGAGAGCCCGAGATCCATGCCTTCAACCTGGTGACCGAGGCGGTCGGCCGTGAACAGGCGGCCGCCGTGGATGCGGCTGTGGCCGCCGGTGACGATCCCGGTCCGCTCGCGGGGGTGCCCGTGGCGCTCAAGGACAACACGTGCACGCGAGGGATCGCCACGACCGCGGGATCCCGGATCCTGGACCAGTGGCGGCCGCCCTACGACGCCACCGTCGTCACCCGCCTGCGAGAGGCCGGGGCAGTGCTGGTCGGCAAGACCAACCTCGACGAATTCGCCATGGGGAGCTCGACCGAGAACTCGGCCTTCGGCCCCACCCGGAACCCTCTCGACCCCAGCCGTGTGCCCGGTGGGTCATCGGGCGGGTCGGCGGCCGCGGTGGCTGCGGGCTTCGCGGCCGTCGGCATCGGTTCCGACACCGGGGGGTCCATCCGCCAACCCGCAGCACTGTGCGGCGTGGTGGGCTTGAAGCCGACGTACGGCGGGGTCTCCCGGTACGGCCTCATGGCCTTCGCCAGCTCGCTCGACCAGATCGGTCCGTTCACGGCGACCGTCGCCGACGCGGCGACCGTGTACGAGGTGATCGCCGGCCACGACCCGCTCGATTCGACCTCCATCCCTCAACCGGCCCGTCCCATCACGGCCACACTCGACCAGGGCGTCGAGGGCCTGCGCGTCGGCATCATCGGGGAGCTGTCGGGTGACGTGGCCGCGGGCAGCGTCGAGGGGATCGCCCCCGACGTGGTCGCCCGACTCCACGAGGCGGCCGCCGCCCTCGAGGCGGCCGGCGCCAGGGTTGGAACCGCCTCGGTGCCGGCCGCGGTGTACGGCGTGTCGGCCTACTACCTGATCGCCCCCGCCGAGGCCTCCAGCAATCTGGCCCGCTACGACGGCGTGCGCTTCGGACTACGGGTGGACGGCCACAACACGCACCAGATGAACGCCAACACCCGCACCGCCGGCTTCGGCGCCGAGGTCAAGCGGCGCATCATGCTGGGCACCTACGCCCTGTCGGCCGGCTACTACGACGCGTACTACGGCAAGGCCCAACGGGTGCGCACACTCATCATCGACGACTTCGATGCGGCCTACGCCGACTTCGACCTGTTGCTCAGCCCCACGTCGCCCACCACCGCCTTCGCGCTGGGCGCCAAGACCGCGGATCCGCTGACGATGTACCTCAACGACGTGTGCACGATCCCCTCCAACCTGGCCGGTCACCCGGCGGTGTCGGTGCCCTTCGGGGTCGGCGACGACGGGTTGCCGGTCGGGGTGCAGGTCCTGGCACCCATGCAGGCCGAGCCGCTGATGATGCGTGCCGCCGCGGTACTGGAAGCGGCCGCGGCATGACCCGGGCCCGTGAGCAGGCGTTGCCCGACGAGTGGGAGCTGGTGTGCGGCCTCGAGGTGCACTGCGAACTGGCCACCGACACCAAGCTGTTCTGCGGTTGTCGCAACGAATTCGGCGCCGAGCCCAACACCAACATCTGTCCGACCTGCCTGGGTCTGCCCGGTTCGCTACCGGTGGTCAACGAGGCGGCGGTGGAGGATGCGATGGCGTTGGGTCGGGCGCTC
>JAOUEE010000261.1 GCA_029858875.1 Acidimicrobiia bacterium | reverse complement strand
CGCCGTCGGGGTCCGAGCACCGGTCGGTGCCTCGACCGCCGTCGACGTAGTCGACTCCGCCCCCGCCGACGATGGCGTCGTCACCGGGACCGGCGGTGATCTCATCGGGACCCGCGCCTCCGTGGATGCGGTCGCCGCCCGGTCCGCCCTCCAACCGGTCACGCCCCGCGCCGCCGCGGACACCGTCACGCCCGGCCCCGCCCGACAGCCGGTCCTGGCCGGCCCCGCCCGTGACCAGATCGCCGCCGGGACCGCCGCGCAGTTCGTCCGAGCCCGCGTGCCCGGCCACCCGATCGGCACCGGCGTGGGCCCAGACCCGGTCGTCACCGGCGCCGGCTCGCAGCTCGTCGTCACCGTCTCGACCCGACAGGGTGTCGTCGCCGGCATTGCCGTGGAGGTGGTCGTCGCCCGAGCCGCCCTCGATCTCGTCGTCACCCAGACCGCCCCGCACCTGGTCGCGACCGCTGCCGGTGGTGATCCGGTCGTTACCCGAGCCGCCGTGAACGATGTCGTGGCCGGCCCCGCCGCAGATGACGTCGTCACCGCCGAAGCCCTTGACCACATCGTCGCCGGCGCCGGCATGGATGATGTCGCGCTCGGGTGTGCCGCCGATGAGGTCGTCTCCGGGCGTACCCACGATGGTGGGCTCGTTGCCCCAGCAGGCCACAGGAGTCGGAGCCTGGGCCGACAGGACGGTCAGGGTCGCCAGCAGGGTGAGGGCGATGACGACGAGCGCGGCCGGGCTCCGCCACAGCATTTCGACACCTCTGGTGGTCATCGGCCCGCCACGCTAGTGGCCCGATGTCCAGGCCGCGGCGGCGGGTCAGCCGCCCCGCGTGATGGTGGCTTCGATGAGGTCCAGGCGTCGCCGGTTGCCTTCGTCGGTGAGGTGGATGCCGTCGAAGAACCATTCGGGCCGACCGGCGGACAGGCCGGCCCAGTCGATGATGCCCAGATCACCGACGGTGGAGAGGGCGGCATTCCACACGTGCTCGTTGGTCTGCCACTGGGGTTGGGTGGTGCGTACGTTGATCCACCAGCGATCGCTGGCCGACGGGCCGATGGCGTCCAGCGCAGCGACAGCCTCGGTGCGGGCCGCATCGGGCGTGAGCACGGTGTGGAAGCGGCTGTCGTTGGTGCCCAGGGAGACGATCCAGGTGGCGTCGCTGGACCAGATGGGGTGGGCCGCTCGGACCCGGGCCACGCCCTGCACCCCGGTGTTGTAGCCCGCTGGGGCCCGGCGGACCGACCGGGAGAGCACGCCGTCCACACAGATCGGCCCGAACCCGATTCGGGCCAGCCGATCGGCAACCGGCGCAGCCTGGCTGAAGGTGAGGGAGTCGCCGACGATCACCACCGGGCCGCGGGGTCGGGATCGGGTGTCGGCGGCCCAGCCGTTGAACCCGGCGAGGTAGACGCCGTTCACGCCGCCCGGGAGGCAGCCGAAGGTGCCGGGCGGCGGGGCCGCACCCTCGCACACGGCGGTGTCGGCGCCGGCCGCGTCCGAACAGCGATCGGTGCCCCGTCCCCCGTCCAGGTAGTCGTCGCCAGGGCCGCCCACCAGCGCGTCGTCGCCCCGGCCGCCCTGGAGCACGTCACCCTCCGTGCCGCCCTCGAGCCGGTCGTCGTGTGCACCGCCGCGGAGGAAGTCACGACCGCCACCCCCAACGAGCAGATCGGCCTGGGCGCTGCCCACCACCAGGTCGTCGCCGGGCCCGCCATCCATGACATCGGCTCCCGGTCCGCCGCGCAACGTGTCCTTGCCGTCGTGGCCCAGTACCTGGTCGTCGCCGTCGTTGGCGAAGAGCCGGTCGACGCCGCTGCCGCCGCCGACGGTGTCGTTGCCGCCATTGCCGAGCAAGCGGTCGTTGCCCTGCTGGCCTCGCAGGGTGTCGTCGCCGGGGCCACCCCGCACCATGTCGTCGCCCGTTCCGGTGTCGACCCGATCATCGCCACCACCGGCCAGCACCCGGTCGGCTCCTGTGCCTGCCCGGACCAGATCGTCGCCGGTCCCACTGCAGATGATGTCGCGGCCCTGGAGCCCGGCGATGGTGTCGTTGCCGGCTCCGGTGTGGATGACGTCGTGGCCGTCCGTGCCGATGATGACGTCGTCGCCCGCTGTCCCGACGATGGTGGCCGGTTGCCCGCCGCACGTCGGCGCCGCGGCCGCCGCCGGGTCGATGGCGACCAATGACACCATCAGCACGAACGCGGTGCTGATGGTGAGGAGGTACCGCCGGGTCATCGCGTGGTGCTGCTCATCGCTGGGGCCTCAGGGTAGGGGGCACTGGCCGAGGGGATCGAGACCCTCGTCGGTGCGGTCAGTCGTCGGCCGTGAGGGTGGCCGCGATCAGGTTGAGCCGCCGGCGGTGGCCGGCCGCGGTGGGATGGATGCCGTCGAAGAACCACTTGGGTCGGTTGGTGGCGATGGCGGCCCAGTCGATGACACCCAGCCGGGCGTGGGAGGCAACCCCGTCGTTCCAGGCGTCTTCGTTGGACCGCCATTCGGGTTGGGTGGTGCGAACGTTGATCCACCACAGGTCGCGGCCCGACGCTCCGATCGCATCGAGGGTCACGGCCACCTCCTCGCCCGCCACGTCGGCTTCGAGCTCGGTCCAGAAGCGGCTGTCGTTGGTGCCGAGGGCGACGATCCAGGTGGCGTCGCTGGACCAGATGGGGTGGGCCGCTCGCACTCGGGCGATGGCGTCGATGCCGCCGGTGTGACCGGTCGGGGCCCGGTGCACCGACCGCGAGCCGACGCCGTCGATGCAGATCGGCCCGTACCCGATCTGGGCCAGGCGGCCGGCCAGCGGGCCGGGGATGCCCGAGGTGAGCGAATCGCCGATGAGCACGGCGGGGCCCCGGGGCCCGGACCGGCTGGCGGCCGCCGAGCCGATGACGCCGTCGTGGTACGGGCTGGCCTGGCCGTCGGGCAGACAGCCGAATGTGCCCGGTGGGGGCTCGGCGTCCTCGCACACGGCGCTGTCCAGGGCGGCGGCGTCGCCGCAATGGTCGATGCCGCGGCCACCGTCGAGGTAGTCGGCGCCGGGACCACCCCACAGGGAGTCGTCGCCCATGCCGGCCTGCAGCACGTCCTCACCGGTGTCGCCTCGCAGGGTGTCGTCGCCGCCGCCGGCCCGCAGGAAGTCGTGGTCGGTCCCACCGCGGATCAGGTCGGAGCCGGCGCTGCCCACGACCAGGTCCTTGCCCGTCCCTCCACCGATGGTGTCGTTGCCCGGGCCGCCCCGGAGCGTGTCGTCGCCGTCGTTGCCCAGGACGTGGTCGTCCCCGGCGTGGGCGAAGCTCACGTCGTCGCCGTGGCCGGCGTGGATGGTGTCGTCGCCGTCGTTGCCCAGCAGGCGGTCGTCGCCACCTCGGCCCCACAGGTCGTCATCGCCGGAACCGCCCCGCACGGTGTCGGCGCCGGCACCGCTGTCCACCCGATCGTCGCCGCGGCCGGCCAGCACCCGATCGCCGCCCGGCCCGGCCTCGATGGTGTCACGACCGGGACCGGCGCAGATGATGTCGGCCCCTTCGAGGCCCACGATGGTGTCGTTGCCGGCGCCGGCCACGATGACGTCTCGTCCCGGCGTGCCGGTGAGGGTGTCGGCCCCGGTCGTTCCGACGATGGTGGCCGCCTTCCCGGCGCAGGTCGGCGCGTCGGCGGACGCCGCGCCGGCCGGGACGGCCGCGACCAGCCCGGCCAGGATCGGCGCCAGCGCGCCGGCAATGGTTCGTCGCCTCCCGATCATCGGGGCCAGGCTACGTCGGCCGCCCGCCGACGGATCGGTCGGCCGGAATCAGCGGATGGGGGTGGGCAGTTCGGTGAACACCGAGATCACCCGTTCGCACCGCACCCGGTCGCCCGGGTATGAGTACCCGACCAGCCAGTGGGACGCGGCTGCGGTTCGCCGCGGCCACCCGCCTGCGCTGTCTCGTCCCCGTCCCCAGTGGCTCCCAGGGTAGATGACCCGATGGCCTCGACTTGCCAGATGCCGTCGGCGGGCCGGCGCGCGGGTGGACGGAGCTCGCGCCGGTCTGCAACCATCGCCTCAGCGACCAGAGATCGGGAGAGCGATGCGTCGACTACTCGGACTGGCCATCGTCTGGTTCATGGCGATGTCCATGTCGGCGACCATCGTGTCAGCCCAGACCGGTGACGGCGCGCGTCCACCGGCAACGGCGGGTGGCGTTCGGATCGAGATCGACAGCGGCGGCGTGATCGAGCTGGATGCCGCCGACCTGGAGACCTACCGCACCGAGTTCGCCGACGGGCAGCTCCAGGACATCGAGCTGCATCAACCCCGTCCGGTGGTGCGGGGTGTCCATTTCCGCATGGTGTACGCCACGGTGATCGACGGCACCACCTACTACTACGGGCTGGGCACGTTCGAGGATCCGGCCACCGACACCAAGCGGGCCGGCTGGGTCCTGGGCGTCGAGACGGCTGCCGCGGCCGCGGCGGCGGAAACGACCGGGCGGTACGACTTCACCGCAGTGCTGGTGGACAACCAGACGGGTGATCACGTGTCGTTCCGGTTGCTGTTCGATGCGGCCCCGCCGACGTGTGGCGCCGGGGGCGACACCACGCCAGGGGTGCAACAACGCACGTTCACCACATCGTCCGGTGTCGAGCGGACCTACCTGCTCAACATGCCGAGCAGCTATGTCGACGGCACACCATCGGACGTGGTGTTCAACTTCCACGGACTGGGTTCCAACGCCGCGCAGCAGAACGTCTATGCCGGCTTCACGCCGTTGGCCGAACGCGACGGCGTCATCCAGGTGGCGCCCGACGGCCTGCCCATCTTCGGCAATACCCGTGGGTGGTCGCTGGCGACCGCGGGAACGAATGTCGATGTCGACTTCGTGTACGAACTGATCGATGAGCTGCACGCCGACTACTGCCTGGGCGACTTCTTCGCGGCCGGCATGTCGATGGGCGGGGGCATGACGTCGGTGCTGGCCTGCCGGGCGGACTCGCCGTTCCAGGCGTTCGGTCCGGTGACGCTGGTGCTCCACAACGCCAATTGTGCGAACGCGCCGGCCCGTCCGATCGTGGAGTTCCACGGCACCGCCGATGGCGTGGTGCCCATCGGGCCCATTCCCGGGATCATGCAGCAGTGGGCCGACCACAACGACTGCGCGGCCGGGCCGATCGATCAGGCCATCGACGCCACTGTGACCCTGCACGCGTGGACGGGTTGTGCCGCGCCCACATCGTGGTACGAGGTGGAGGGCGGCGGCCACGCCTGGCCCGGCGCTCTGGGCGGCGGCGGCGTCTCGGCCACCGAGATCATCTGGGACCTGTTCTTCGCCACGCCGTGAGTCGGTGCATTGCGCGCTGAGACCCACGAATCAGCAACTCGCTTCGGGA
>JAOUEE010000019.1 GCA_029858875.1 Acidimicrobiia bacterium | reverse complement strand
CGTGTCACCGGTCCGAACCACTCGCCGGCGATTGTGAGGAGCGCGTCGGCGCAGAACGCCTCTACCCGTCGACCACTCGGGCGGCGCAGGATGTCGTGCCAGACCGACACCAGCGTGGCCTGGACCCCCGATGCGGTGGTTGCCGTCACGGTGGCCTGGTCCTCGATCCCCTCGATGCCGTGGGCATGACCGAGCACGGCCGACACGCGGTCGATCGGACCGATGAGCCAGTCCAGCAGGTCGAGGTCGTGGATCGAGTGCTCCAGCAGGGCACCGCCTCCGGCCCGGACCACATCGGCCCGCCACTCGGAGGCGTACTGGCCCTGGACGGGCAGGTACTGGTCGTCACGAAAGACCACGTTCATCGGCCGACCGTTCTCGGCACGCGTCAGTTCGTGGCGAAGCCAACGAAAGGCGGGCGAGCGCCGCATGACCAGACCAACCTGGTTGACGACCCCGGCCTCATCCACCTTCCGGGCCAGCGCTCGGGTCGCGGCCAGGTCGACGCCGAGCGGCTTCTCACACAGCACCGCGCGCCCCGCGGCCAGGGCCGCGTCCACGCCCGCGGCGTGCTCGCTCGTCCAGGTGCACACGATCACCGCGTCGCAATCGGCGGCGACCGCATCGGCCGACGAGACAACTCGTGCCCCGGTGTCGCCGGCGAACGCGGCCGCCCGGTCGGCGTCCACGTCGAACACCGGACCGACGTGGCAGTCGGGCACCGGCGCCAGCATGGCCGCATGGGCCGCGGCGATGAAGCCGCACCCCACGAACCCCAGACGAACCTCGTCCATGCCGGGTGTCTAGCGGATCCACCGGGCCGCATCGGCCTTCGAGGCGAAGAACCATGACGACCGCGACCGGGTGGCGGCGGGTGGCCTCACCTCCCCGGGGGGGGGGCTGGTGCCGAGCGATCGTCGTCGTGGTCGTGAGCGGCGCAGCCAGTGCGGGTGGGTCACACCGTGTCGGCACGGCTCAGCCGATGTGGGTCCGCAGCTCGTCCAACCAGGCGTCGGCCTCGGCCTCGGACTGGCCGGCCTCGCGGCGGATCTCCTCCTGATGCTCACCGGCGGCCGGATACGACCCCAGGAACTTCACCCCACCCTGTTTCATGTGGATCTCGCGAAGCGCATCCCCGATGACCTTGTCGGCGATGTGGCCGTCGAGATCGATGATGAAGCAATACTCACCCAGCTGCGTCTTGGTGGGTCGCGACTCCAGCTTCGACAGGTTGATGGACCGGGCCGCGAACTCCTGCAGGATGGCCAGCAACGACCCCGGCACGTCGGCTCGCTGGTACACCACGATGGAAGTCTTGTCGTGACCGCTGGGGGCGGGAATGCCGTCGCGGGCCACCACCACGAAACGGGTGCGGTTCTCCGGATGGTCCTCGATCTCGTCGGCCAGCACCTCCAGGCCGTACACCTCGGCCGTCCTCACCGGGCCCACCGTGGCCGAGACGCGGTCGTTGCGAGCGGCCACGATCTGGGCCCCTTCCGCAGTGGAGTTGGCCGCCTCGAGTACGGCGTCGGGCAGGGTCTCGTTGAGGAAACGGCGGCACTGGGCCGCGGCCACCGGGATGGACACCACCCGCTCGATGGCGGACAGCTCGGTACCGACCGGCGCCAGCAGGCTCACCGAGATGGGCATCTCCACCTCGCGCTGGATCAGGAGGTCCAGATCGAACGCCAGCGTGTCGAGGGTGACGTTCACGGTGCCCTCGATGGCGTTCTCGAGGGCGACGAAGCCCAGATCGACGGCACCCTGCGCCGTGGCGGTGAGCACCTGGGGGATGGAGCCGATCAATCGATGCTCGGCCTCGGCCAGGTCGGGCTGGGTCAACAGCGCCTGCTCGGTGTAGGTCCCGGCCGGGCCGAGATAACCCACGACCCGCTTCGAGGATTCTGCGTCACTGCTCACAGTCGGTGAGGATAGGGGGGTGGACGAGACGACCCTGCGCAATCTCCTGGCTGACATCCGAACGGGCGCCGTCGACCCCGACGATGCGGTGCGTCAGATCCGTGCGCTGCCCTTCGCCGATCTCGGTCACACCAAGGTCGACCACCACCGCCACCTGCGCCAGCACATGGCCGAGGCCATCTACGGTCCGGGCAAGACCGCCGAGCAGTGCCGCAGCATCGTGGCCGAGCTCCTGGCGTCGGGATCGGGTCCGGTCGTGCTGACCCGCGCCGACGAGCAGCAGGCCGAGGCCGTGCTCGCCGAAGCTCCCGACGGTCGTCGGTATGGGACCACGCTGGTGTGGCGTGCCCGGTCACCACGGCCCGAGTCCGTGGTGCTGGTCACGGCCGGCACCGCCGATGGGCCTGTCGCCGCCGAGTGTGGCGCCACGCTGGCCGCCAACGGCATCCCTCCCTCGTGCCTGCACGATGTGGGCGTGGCCGGCCTGCACCGTCTGTTGGCCGACGTGGAATCCATCCAGGCTGCCGACGCCGTGGTGGTGGTCGCCGGCATGGAAGGGGCGTTGGCCTCGGTGGTCACCGGGCTCACCGGCGCACCCGTGGTGGCCGTACCCACCAGCACCGGCTACGGGGCGGGTTTGGAGGGCATCACCGCCCTGTTGTCGATGTTGGCCTCCTGCGCGTCGGGTCTCACGGTGGTGGGTATCGACAACGGATTCGGGGCCGCGTGTGCGGTGGTGCGGCTACTGGGACCATCGTCGTGAGCAGCGAGCGACGCCTGGCCTGGTTCCACTGCTTCTCCGGCATTGCCGGTGACATGGCCCTGGCCGCGCTCATCGATGCCGGGGCCGATCCCGACGAGATCCGGCGCCTGCTCGAGCGACTCCCGGTCTCCGGGTGGGATCTCACGGTCGAAGCGGTGATGCGAGGGGGTATCGCGGCCACCAGCGCCCAGGTGCAGGCCGAGGAGACCACGGTGCATCGCACGGCGGCACACATCACCGGGCTCATCGAGGAGGCGCGGTTCCCCGACCGGCTGACCCACCGGGCGGTTGCCGTGTTCGATGCCCTGGCGCTGGTCGAGGGCCGACTCCACGGCCGTCCCACGTCGCAGGTCCATTTCCACGAGGTGGGCGCAGTGGATTCGATCATCGACATCGTCGGGACGTGCGCCGCCCTCGAGGTGCTCGACATCGGGGAGGTGGCGTTCAGTCCGGTCGCCACCGGATTGGGCATGGTCCGCAGTGCGCATGGGGCCATCCCCAATCCCGCGCCGGCAACGGTCGATCTGCTGGCCGGGGTTCCCTCGTATGGGGTGGACACCAACGTGGAGCTCACCACGCCCACGGGAGCGGCGCTCGCCGCCGCTCTCGGGGTGGAGTACGGCCCGCTGCCCCCGATGCACATCGAGGCGAGCGGGTTCGGTGCCGGCGATGCCCTGATCGACGATCGACCCAATCTGGTGCAGGTGGTGCTCGGCCGTCGCGACGCCGTGATCGGCCCTGGTCAGGTGATCACGCTGCTCGAGGCCAATGTCGACGATCTCACCGGCGAGCACCTGGCCCACGCCGTGGCCTCGCTTCTCGACGGGGGTGCGCATGACGCGTGGGTCACACCGATCCTGATGAAGAAGGGCCGACCGGCCTACATGGTCAGTGCCCTGTGTGATCCGGCGCTGTCGGCTCAGGTGGCAGCCATCCTGCGCGACGAGACGGGTTCGTTCGGAGTCCGCGGCCGCGAGCTGGAACGCTGGCCGTCCGAACGGGCGCTGCACGAAGTGGAGGTCGATGGCCGCAGCGTGCGAGTCAAGGTCAGCGCCGGGCGGGTGAAGGTGGAGCACGAGGACGCGGTGCGGGCGGCCCGCCACATCGGCATACCGTTGCGCGAAGTCGTGTCGCTGGCCGAGGAGGCGTATCGCCGACGAGGCGATGCCGAAGTCACCGACGACCACGATCCCACCGACGATCCGGCCTGATCCCGGCTCTACGATGAGCTCCATGACCGACGACCGCTTGTACTTCCGGCAGCTGCTCTCGGGCCGTGATGTGGCCATCGACAACCCGCTGGCCCGGCAGATGGTGAACTTCATCTACCTGGTCGGTGACCGCCGGACCGGCGAGGCGATGGTGATCGATCCCGCCTACGACCCGGCGGGGATAATCGATGTCCTCGAGGCCGATGGCATGACGCTCACCGGGATTCTCGCCACCCACTACCATCCCGACCACGTGGGTGGCGACATGATGGGGTACGCCATCGAGGGCGTGGCCGAGTTGCTCGAGCACACCTCGGTGCCAGTGCACGTCCAGCGCGAAGAGGCCCTTGGAGTGGCCAAGGTCACCGGCGTGCCCTCGACCGACATCGTGTCCCATGCATCGGGCGACACCCTGCTGGTCGGCGAGATCGGCATCGAGCTCATCCACACCCCGGGTCACACGCCCGGTAGTCAGTGCTTCTTCGTCGACAACCGGTTGGTGGCCGGCGACACGCTGTTCCTGGAAGGGTGTGGCCGCACCGACCTGCCCGGTGGTGATCCCCGGGCGCTGTACGAGAGCATCACGCAGAAGTTGGCCCGCATCCCCGACGACGCCGTGTTGTTTCCGGGCCACCTCTACTCACCGGCACCGTCGGCATCTATGGGCGACACGCGCCAGCACAACTTCGTCTTCAAGCCACGCACCGAAGAGCAGTGGTTGACGATGTTCGGTCAGTGACCGATCTGTTCGGTCGCCGACCCCCGACCGATCGGGGCGTCCGGTGAGACGAGAGCGGCGGGTCCTCGCCCTCCGGTCAGGCGGTGAGCCACTCCTGCCACACTCGGAAGCAACCGGTGCAGCTGAGGTGTTGGATGCCGCGACGCCGATCGACCAGGTCGATATTGGCCCCTGATCCACACGACGGGCACTGCCCGCCGGTCTCGACCGCTACGGCCATCGTGTCGGTGTTCGAGGCTGGCGCACCGGCGAAGAGGGACTGATCGCTCGACAAGCCCGGGGGGACGTCCCCGACAGGTGCATCGGCGTGTTGGAGGTGCCGGTTCATCCTCTCGTCATCGTCGGGGGTGGCCGGTGGCACCAACTCCGAGGACACCGGCATCGGAGGCACGGGTCGGTCGTCGGCCCTTGGTGGCGGCAGCGGAGCGGACGTCGCGTGCTCCGGTGAGGTGGTACCCCGCAGGCTCCAGTCCATCCGGTCGCCGCGATGGAGGTCCGGCGGGGCGGGAAGCCCGGAGACGGGAGGCGGGGGCGGACTGGTGGCGGGGGGGATGGGGTCGGTCTGGGGCGTGACGAAGAACGGGTGATCGGCGTCGGGCGGCGGCGGCGCGGAGCCGGCGGGCGTGGCGCGGGGGATCGGCTCGGCTTCGGGCGTCGTGAAGAACGGATCGTCGTCGGCCGCCGGCCCGGGAGATGACTCCGGCGGAGGCGGCGGTGGGAGCTCGACGGGAAGGGCTTCGAGCGCGGACATCGGCGCCGGCGAGGCCGGTGGGTCATCACCGAGGATCGGCCATGCCGCGTCGGGCGGGGGTTCCGGGAGATCGGTGAGATCGGCCGGCTCGGCCTGTGGGGAGACGCCGGTTGCGGGGGGAGCGGGGGTGTCCTCGATGGGAGCGGTGGCGATGGCCAGGAGCGCCGCCCAGTCGGCATCCATCTCTCCTTCGGGGCCGGCACCGGCTTCGGCGAGCGCACCGCCCGCGCCGTCCAGGGGCAGGTCGTCGCCGTCCGTGGTTGCGGTTGGCTCCGGCTCGGCCGTGTCGGGTTCGGGCGTCGGTGGCGCCGGCGAGGCGACCTTGAGGCCGGGTATGCGCAGCTCGGCTTCGGCCGCGGTGAGGTATGGGCTCCAGAACTCGTCGGCGGGGTCCGCGGCGGGCGGGTTGGCCGGCGCGTTGGCGCGTCGGCCGGTACGGGGGCGGTCGGAACGCCGAGATCGAAGCGACAGGCTCATGTCGTACCCGTCGGCGGGTGACCGGATGACTTGAGGACCGGGCACCGGCCTCCCCCGACGGTTTCCGCGCGCAGGACGCCTCCCGGCGGCGGTCGGTAGCCACATCGGAGACCGAACACGTGTGGCCGTCGATGGGGTCCAGTCACGATCTGGAACCGGTGAGCCATCGAGGCCAGCGCAGCCTGGGCGGGATCGGGGTCGGTGATCGCGAGCGACGGTGGCCGTCGTGGTCCGGCAAAGAGACCAGCTGGCGGTTCCCGCATCGATCACCCATCGAGGGGCCGGTCGAAGAACGCCACGGCGCTGCCCCGGCGCCACGTAGGATCCACAGGCCACGTACCAGACCCGTGTCGGAGTGGTTTCGCTCGAGGTCTGCGCCTTGCGTGATGTTGCCGGCAAGTTCTCAGCTTGCAGCCGGGTGCGCCGATGGATCTGCACCCATCGCCCTCTGGAGGACAGCTGTGGACAGCGAGATCATCGCCGAAGCCGATCTCATGATCGAAGCACCGACCACGTCGGCCCGTCGTGGCTACGACCGCGCCGAAGTGGATGCCTTCGTCGGGGCCACACGCAGCCGCCTCCAGACCATGGCGGACCGGCTGGGTCGTCAACAGACCGAGATGGCGCGCCTCGAATCCGAGAACCGCTCGTTCAGCCGCGCGATCGACATCGCAGTGAACGCGGCGGAGGAAGTGATGACCGAGGCGAAGGCAACCGCAGCCAACGCGGTGGCCGAGGCCGAGACCCGGTCAGCGGACATCCTCGAGATCGCCGAGCGCCGGGCGACCGAGATCGTGGCTGCCGCTGAGGCCGAGGCTCACGAGCGGGTGTTGGTGGCCAAGGCCGACGCTCGCGATGCGCTCTGCGAGGAGCGGGCCCACATCGATGCGGAGCTGGATCTGGCCGCCGCCCTCCTGCGCCGAGCGGCCGACGAGCGCCAGGCCCTCGACTCCCTCGAGGCGCAGCTCAACGGTTGGCTGACCGGGGCCAGTGCGTATCTGGCTGCGGTGGCCGAGGATCCCGTTGTCGCCGGACGCCAGGTCCTCGATGCTGCGCTGGCCCGCGTGGTCGCCGCCGAAGCTTCGGCCGCGATCGAACCCGAGATCGACCTCGAAGAGTCCGCACCGGCCGCAGCAACCGTTCGTTCCGCGTCGGGCCACACACCGGACGAGATGTCGTTCACCTGCCTGGCCGAGCTCGACGAGATCCAAGCCGGTCTCATCGACGCGCAATCCGAGTTCTTCTCCGCCGAGATCGAGGACGACCCCAGTCGGAAGTGGATCCTGGGCTGACCCCGGGCCGGCCCGGGGTCACGGCGGAGGCCGGCATCGCCGTCTGCGCCGCGTCAGAGGCGACCGTCGGGCCGCAGATCGTCGCGAATCCAGTTCGGCACCCGTCGTTGCTTGAACGCCGTGAAGCCCTCGGCGAACTCCTCGCTGAGCAGACCCGCCTCCATCGACACCCGGTCGTAGTGGCCGTACTGCCGATTGATCTCGCGTTTGGCAGTGACCCGGGCTCGGGGCGCCGCCCAGGTGGTCGCGGTGAGCACGTCCAGTCCTTCGCCCAGCAGGTCATCGCTGTCGGTCATCCGGGTGATGAGTCCCCATTCGAGGGCGGTGGCCGCGTCGATGGTCCGGCCGGTGAGCAGCATGTCGCGGGCGCGGGGAATCCCGATCTGTCCGGGTAGGTACTGCGCGTACCCGGTGTCGGCGATGCCCCGCAACAGCTCGGGTGCCCGAAAGGTCGCCTCGGGCGAGGCGATGGCCACGTCGCTGAGCATGGCGATGAGCAGTCCGCCGCCCTGGCAGATGCCGTTGACGGCGGACACCACGGGCTTGCGGGAGTTCCGCACGGTCTCGAAAGGGGTCAGGTCCATGCCGAGCAGGCTCAACTCGCCCCACGGGGTCTCGTCTTCTCCGGCCATGTCGCCGCCGGGAATGAACACGTCGCCGGTGCCGGTGATGAGGAGGCCCGCCAGGTCGTCGCTGCGGTTCACGTGATCGACGGCATAGCGCACGCCGAAGTACATCGACGGTGTCATGGCGTTGCGACGATGCGGTCGGTCGACGGTGACGATGGCCAGGCTGCCCCGGCGCTCGAACCGGAGGAAGCGGGTGCCGAGCCAATCGCCCTCGGGGGGGCGGGAGGCTTCCTCGTTCATGGTCGGCTCAGTCCTCGTTGACCAACAGGTCGGGGTTGACGTCGAGGTCCTCGTACACGTCCATGACCTCGTCGGCGTCGCCGTCCATCTTGATGAGCCCGCCCTCGATCCAGAGGGCCTGCTCGCACAGTTTGCGCACCGGGGCCGCGCTGTGCGAGGTGAAGACCACGGTGGTGCCGGTCGTGGCGATCAGCCGTTGGAGGGTGACCATGCACTTGGCCTTGAAGTCCTTGTCGCCGACGGCGAGCACCTCGTCGATGAGCAGGAACTCGGCGTCACAGTGCATCACGGCGGCGAACCCCACCCGCATGCGCATGCCCTGGCTGTACGTGCGCACCGGCTGGTCGAAGGCGCCGCCGATCCCGGAGAACTCCTTGATCTTGTCCATGCGATCCAGCACTTCGGTCTTGTCGAGGCCGGCCAAGATGCCAAGCGTCGTGGCGTACTCCCGGCCGGTCAAGACATTGGGGACCCCGGCGCCGAGAGCCAGCAGACAGGGGTTGGCGTAGTGGCAGATGACCTGGCCCCGGCTGGGGGCCGTCACGCCGCACATGAGGCGCAGCAGGGTGGACTTGCCGGCCCCGTTGAGCCCGACGATGCCGGTGGCGCCGCCGCGGGGAATGGAGATGTTGACCCCATTGATCACCCAGTGCTCGGCCTTGCGTCCCTCGCGACCGAGGTTGCGCAGACTGGGAATGCCGCCGTTGGCCAGACGCTCGTAGTGCTTGTGGACGTCGATGAGCTCGACCGCCAGGCCGGAGTCGTCGTGGACGGGGAGAGGTTGCTCGGTCATATGTGATCCGCCATGGTGCCACTCACCCGGGTGTACATCTTCCAGCCGATGATCAGCAGCACGGTGGCGATGACGAACACGATGCCCAGCGCCCCCCAGTCGGGCATCTCGCCCCAGGCCAACACGTCACGCTGGCTGAGCAGGAGAGGGGCCAGGGGGTTGACATCGACGATCCACTCGAACCCGGTTCCCTCGATGTTCTCCGGACTCCAGAAGACCGGGGTCAGGTAGAACAACATCGTGGTCAGGGTGTTGACCAGCAGCGTGACATCGCGGATGCGCACGTTGAGAGCCGCCAGGACGAAGCCGGCGCCCACGAGGAGCTCGAACTGGAGCGCCATGATGGGGATCGACAAGGGCAAGGTGTGGAAGGGGATCGTCTCGCCCTGGACGATGATCAGGATGAAGATGACCGGGATCGAGAGGATCAGGTCCACGAAGGCGTTGCCCACGGCGACCACGGGGAAGATCCGGCGGTCCACGCCGACGAGGTTGATCAACGCCGAATTCGACATGGGCGAGGTGGTGGCCATGTTCAGCCCTTGTGTGGCCGAACGGATGAACAAGATGCCGACGAACAGGTAGATGGTGGCGTTGCCCCCGGGACGGATCTGTAGGGCCTTCTCGAACACGAGGACGAAGACCACGAGCCGGGTCATCGGCTCGGCCCACACCCACAGCACCCCCAGGGACGCCCGCCGATACTGGGCGTCGAAGCGCTGCCCGATCAGGTGTCGGGTGATCTCCATCTGCCGCCGGAAGTGCTGGCGGCTCGAGCCCCGGGGCAACGTGAAGGATGCCGTTGTCGTCATCGAAGTAGGCCCGACGGTCGAACCGAGCAGGGCCGCGGTCCTACCGGGTGATCCTGGACTGCTCCCAAATACGTCTCCTTGCGCTCACCGGTCACGGCCGGGTCCAGCGCGGCGCGGCCGGAGGTCTCCAGGATGGAGCGCGATCGGCGCCGGTTCAAGCCGGGCCGTCCGCTGGGCGACCGGACCGAAGCGTTCAGTCGAACACCTTGGCCCCGAACTTGGCGGCGGCCCGGTGATAGAGCCGCCAGTCGGGGCCGTTGGCCATGTTGAAGGCCATGGCCCGCTTGTCACCGAGCACCTGACGGATGCCCCGGTTCTCGGTGACCGCGTGGGCCACATCGGCCCGGGTGACGTTCTCGCGGGCGGCGAAGAACCGGAAGTCGGGAGCGAAGCGGCGGATGTCGCGTTCCCAGGCGTCACGAGCCTCGTCGAAGGCCTCGACCAGCCCTACGTAGGGCAGGCTGTCGATGAAGTCCCAGGCCAGCAGCATGAGGTCCTCCACCGGCGGCACCCGTTTGCCCTCCGCCCGCATGCGCTTGGCTCCGCTGAGCAGACGTACCTGGGCATTGATGACGGCAGGATGATTGAGTCGGATCATCTCGTCGACGTATGCCGGGAACTCGTTGGCCACGGCGATCTCGGCCGCCGGGGTCACGCCGCCTCGCTGGCGGTCGAACTCGTACACCGAGCGCAGGCGCGTGAGGGGGCTGCGCAGCACCAGCAGCGGGTACACCCCGCCGGGGATGATGTCGTCGAGTGGCGGCGCGAACTGGTGGGTGGACAGCGCCGCCAGGTCGGGGTCGGCCACACGCATGGCGGCTATCTCGCGGTCGGTGACGAAGGCCCCCGCCTCGTCCTTGTCGTAGCCCCGCCAACCGTCCCCGAAGTTCTCGCGGAGCACGTGTTCGATGGAGGTACCGGCGTTCTTGAAGAGGTGGATGTGGAGGATGAGCGGCCTCGCAGGTGGTGGATTCGGCGGCACGGGTCTCCTTCCTGGTGGCGGGGTTCGAGACAGGGCGACATTGAAAAGCCGCGACGGATGCCGATACTTGTACTTGGTGCCGCCAGTTGGCCATTCGACCACATAGCGCACGGCCCTGAGACAACTTTCGCCACTGAGTGTGGTCCGATACGGTCTCAGAGTCACCATCCGACGTGTGAACCAGGAAAACCGTCCCTGTGGGAGCCATCCAAACCCCAGGCGGTCAAGAGACCGAACTCCGGCTCAGCGACTACCTCGAAATTCTCCGCCGCCGATGGCTGATCGTCGTCGCGTTCATGGTCGTGGCCGTTGCTGCGGCCGCCATCTTCTCAGCCCGGACCACGCCCCAGTATCAGTCCAGCGCCCGGGTGCTGGTCACCGCAGACGCCGGCGCCGAGTTCTTCGAGACCGGGATCCCGTCGGTGCAGGTGATCGAGCGCTACCTCGAGAACGAGATCGAGTTCGCCCAGAGCGACGTCGTACGAGAGGAGGCCACCAAGGCGTACGGCTCGCCGGTCGTGGTCATGGTGACACCGAGCGACACCGCCGACATCCTCACCATCACCGCTTCGGATCGCGTGGCCGAGGCCGCGGCGGCCAAAGCCAACGAGTATGCCCGCACCTACGTCGACCAGAAGGCGGCCTCGGCCGGTGGCAGCTTCGAGGAGTTCATTCAGATCCTCGACGATCGCCTCGCCGAGCTGGCGGCCGAGGAACAGGCACTGATCGATGCCGGCGAGGCCAGCAATTCGGTCCGTGTGCAGGCCATCCGCAACGAGCAGGCCAAGCTCCAGAGCACCAAGGCCGAGTTCCAGCTGCGGGAGGATGTCGCCGCATCCAACGCCCGCATCACCCGCCTGGCCCGACCGGCCAGCGCTCCGTTCGAACCGAACTGGCAGCGGAACCTGATGTTGGGTGCCGCGGCCGGTCTGGTGGTCGGCTTGGCCGGTGCCTTCGCCCGCGAGGGCATGGACGATCGCATCCAGAGCCGGCGCGATCTCGAGCGCGCCGTTCCCACGCTCGCGTTGTTGGGTGCGCTGCCACCCCCGGAAACCGAGCTGGGCGTACACGTGGCCCACGCCCGGTCCGGGCTCTTCCTGGAGTCGGCTCGGGCCCTGCGCAGCTCCCTCCAGTTCATCATCGCCGATGCCGACGCGAGGAGCGTGGCCATCACGAGCCCCAACGCGGCCGAAGGGAAATCGACCACCGCGGTCACGTTGGCGTTCCTGGCCGCTCGAACCGGCCAGCGGGTGCTGCTCATCGACGCCGACCTCCGCCGTCCCAAGCTGGCCGAAGGCCTGGGCCTCGACCCGAACGAATCCGGCCTGCGGGAGTACCTGAGCTACGGCGACACCGTGGTCCTTCAGGAGGCGTGGGTGGCTGGTGAGGAGCCGGTGGCCTTCCTCGGACCGGGTACCGACGGCACCGCGGTGTCCGCCGACCTGTTCGTCGCCGAACGCTGGCCGGCGCTGATCCAGGAGATGGAGGAGAAGTTCGACCTGGTCATCGTCGACACGTCACCGGTCCTGCCGGTGACCGACGGGGTGCTGGCCTCGGCCGGCTGCGCGATGACCGTGCTCGTCGGGCGACGGGGCAACACGACGTCGGCCCAGCTCGCCACCGCGCTGACCTCGCTGGAGCGTGCCCGATGTGTGCTGGCCGGAACGGTCCTGACCGACGCCAGAACCGAACGAAACTATGGCTATTCGGGTGGCTACTACCGCCAATGACGACGTATAAACGGGAAGGGGGTGAACAAGCGTGACACTACGAGTGCTGCATGTCGCCGAGTCGTTCAGCGCGGGTGTGGCGACCGCCATCGAGGGCTACATCGATCATTCACCCGATCACCTGTCGCACGTGGTGTACGGGTTCCGCCGGCCGGGCATCCAGGTGGCTGAGCGTTTCGACACCTTCACGCTCCACGACCTGCCCGGCGACAAGGTGCCCCTGGCCCGGGCCATCCGGACGGCGGTCCACGAGGAACAGCCCGATGTGGTGCACCTGCACTCCTCGTGGGCCGGCATTCTCGGGCGCGTCTCGATGCCCCGCGGCTTCCCCGTGGTGTTCACCCCACACTGCTTCGCGTTCGAGCGCCGGGACATCTCCGCACCGACCCGATCGGCGTTCAGGGTGGCCGAGACCGTGCTGGCCTCTCGAACCGACGTGTTCGCCACCTGTAGTCATCACGAGATGGCCGCTGCCGGTCGCTTTCCCACCGTCGGTGGTTCTCCCGAAGTGATCCATCTTCCGTACGTGCTTCCCCATCGGGCCTCGGCCCAGATGGGCGCTCTGCGCGATCGCCGCCCGTCGGGGCCTGTCGCCGAACCGGTCATCGTCGGCAGTGGACGCCTCGGCTCGCAGAAGGGCTCGGATTTCTTCGTGGAGGTGGTTCGCGAGTCGGCCAAGCATCCTTCGTTGCGCGGGGTGCGATGGCGGTGGGTCGGTGGAGGCGACGAGGCCCTGGCCCGCGAGCTCACCGAGGCCGGCGTCTCGGTCACCGGGTGGATCGACCGCAGCGATGTCCTCGACCGCCTGGCCGCCAGCGATGTGTACCTGCACACGGCGGCCTGGGAGGGGTTCCCCCTCACGGTGCTCGAGGCGGCCGCCATGGGCCTGCCCGTCATCGCCCGCGAGATCGCGCCGCTGCGTCAGGCCGAGGGCCTGTTGCTCGGGGAGCGGCCCGAGGACGTGGCCGACCATCTCGAGTTGGTGGTGAAGGCCCTGCGCGCGGGCTTGGCCCCGCCGGGCGATGTGCTCGACCTGACCGTCGACAGCGACGAGTACGCGGAGTTGCTGGGCCGTATCTACCAACTCGCGGTGAGCCGGCGGGCAACGCGTCGCGCCGAGTGATCAGCCCGTCGGGCCCCGACGGCCGAGGGCTCCGGGTGGCGTTCTTCGACGACCGCTACTACGAGGTGTACGGCGCGCAGGAGAACCTGCTGTTGCTGGCCGAACGGTGTCGACACCACCAGGCCTGTTTCGTGACCACGGCCGAGGGCCCTCTGGCGGCCGACGCTCGCGCCCGCGGCCTGCCGACCTCGGTACTGATGGCGCCCGATCGTCTGCGGCGCTTCGACAAGGCGCTCATGTTCGACCGAGGATTCGATCGGCTGCGCAACGCTCGAGCGCTCTTCCACTACTCGCGCCGGCTCGAGGCCTTCTTCGAGGACGAGGAGATCGATCTGTGCATGTGCTCGTCGGTCAGAGCGTCCCTCCTCTTGGTGGTCACCGGCCTGCGCCGGCGTCGCCAGGTGCTGTTGTACGCCCAGAACTCGACTCCGATGGGCGTGTATGCGGCTCTGGCTGCGCTGCTCAGCAGCCGGATCCTGCTCATCGCTGATGGTGCCCGGTCGACGTTTCCGCGATGGGCCCGGCTCGTGTTTCGGCGCAAGTTCTCCCTGCTCCCCTCCGGTCGGAACCTGCGGCGGTTCGCCTATCAGGCGGCGGGTCCCGGGCGTTTCGATGCCGACGATCGCGCGGTGAAGGTGCTCACCGTGTGTTCGATCACTCCCCGCAAGGGGATCGATCGACTCATCGGTGCCGTCGAGTTGGTGAACGCGCGCGGCTGCCCGATGGAGCTGATCGTGGTGGGTGGAACCAGTGGTGATGGGTCCGAGCAACATCTGGCCGAGCTGCGGGCGCTGGCCGCGACGACCTCCTTTCCGGTCCGATTCATGGGTTGGCAGGACGATGTGGTGCCCTTCCTGGCCGACGCCGACATCTTCGCCCTGGCTTCGGCCGATGAGGGCCTACCCGGTGTGCTGCTCGAGGCCATGGCCATGGGCTTGGCGTGTGTGACCACTGATGTGGGCGGGGCCGGCGAGTTGGTCGAGCAGGCCGGCTGCGGCCGAGCGACGGCCGTTCACGACGTCGCCGCGTTCGCCGAGCGTCTGGAGCAGCTGGGCCGGGACCCCGAACTGCGGGCTCGTATGGGCGTGGCCGCCCGCCGTCATGTCGAGCGGCACTTCGCGATCGGCCAGTTCGCCGCCCGGTTCGAGCGCTTCCTGGACCAACTGGAGGCCGCAGCATGAGTCCCGTCGGGGTGCGGGCTCGCGTCCTGCGGCGCCGGTCCCACCGTGGGGCCTCCGGGGAGCAGCCATGACCGATCTCCGTGGGCCCAACCTCCTGGTCATCGGCGCGGCCCGCGCCGGAACGACCGCGCTCTGCCGATCGATCGCGCGACATCCTGACGTCTTCCTCACCAAGCCGAAGGAAACGCACTTCCTGTCCTTCGCCGACCAGGACGTCCACTTCACCGGGCCCGGCGATCAGGAGATGATCAACGATGTGGCGGTGACCGATGTCGATGCGTGGCGGGGCCTGTGCGCGGGAGCGCAGTCGCAGACCTACCGATGCGACGGGTCGGTGTCGACGCTGTTCTACCACCAGCAGTCGATCCCCAACATCGAACGCTACGTCGATCCCGGTGTGCGGATGGTCGTCTCGCTGCGCGAGCCGGTCATGCGGGCCTTCTCCAGCTACCTCTACCTGTTGGCCCGAGGGCATGAGACGGCCCCGAGCTTCGCCGAGGCCCTGGCCGACGAATCTCGCCGCCGTGACGAGGGCTGGCATCACCTGTGGCAGTACCGCGCCATGAGTCACTACGGCCCGCAGCTGGAGGCCTTCGTCACCGCGTTCGGGCGGGATTCCCTCTTCGTGTTCACCCACGAGGAGCTTCGCCACGATCGACGGGACCTCCTCACCAGACTGTGCACGTGGTTGGACCTGGACCCGGCCCCGACGTTGGGGGACCTGGGCGAGGTCAACATCGGTGGTGTCCCGAAGAGCTCGCTGCTGCACAACACCATGCAGCGGGCGCGAGCCTCGTGGCTGCAGCCGCTCCTCAAGCGAGCCACCTCGGAGCGATTCCGCGAGCGGGTCCGGAGCTCCAACCTGGATCGGCCCGAGCTGGATCCCGACCTCCGAGCCCGCCTCGTGCCCGAGTTCGCCGCCGATGTCGCGGTGGTCGAGGAACTGCTCGGGCGGGCCCTGCCTGGATGGCGGGAGTGATCAGTGACCCGTCCGGGCGAAGACGACCGTCACCGTCTTGAACAAGATGACCAGATCGCGCCGGAAGCTCATCGTGCGGATGTATTCGTCATCGAGGCGCAATCGACCCTCGAGGTCGTCGCTGTCGCGACTGTCGACCTGCCACAGTCCGGTGACCCCGGGTCGCACGCGTTCGCGGCTGTGACCGAGCTGGTTGTCGCGCACGGCCGTGGACCAGATCTCGGGGCGGGGGCCAACCAGGCTCATCTCGCCCCGCAGCACGTGGGTGAGCTGGGGAAGCTCGTCGAGGCTGGTACGGCGAAGTCGGCGGCCGAGCGATGTGTGGCGCGGGTCGAGCGGGTTCTTGTCGTACCGGCGCCGATCGGTGCCGTCGAACGCCAACTGGTGACGGCGCCGGTCGGGCTTCATGGTTCGGAACTTCTGCATGGTGAAGCGCCTCCCCTCGAGTCCGACCCGGTCCTGGGTGAAGTAGATGGGGCGACCGAGACGGAAGCGCACCAGCAACCACACCGCGGCGTACACCGGTGCCAGCACCACCATCAGCGTGCCGGTGGCCGCGATGTCGAAGAGTCGTTTGCCCCGCCGGGCGTAGAAGGTCGTGGGAACCTGTGCGCTCAAGGTGGAGTCGATGTGGGTGCGGCTCACGGCGTGACGATGGCCGAAGTGGCCGCGACGCTGTGCTGGCTCTGCTGTGGTCGACATTCGATCCAAACCCGGACAACCGTATTGCTCGTGCACCGTCGGTGCATCCCCGTACTGCGGCCGCTACGGAGTGTGGCGTCTGCGGGCCCGGAGCGCAAGCCAACTTCGGTGTTCGGGCCCGGATCTTCCGGCCGCCGATCCCGCGCTGTGCGGCCGGCCGCCGGGCCGTGCTCGCCAGCGGCCGGGGGATGATCTCCCCTTGAGATCAGTGCTGTTCGTCACACCGGTCGAAGTGGACCGTCCCGTCGACGGACTCCGCTGGCGGGCCCATCTCACCGCGCGTGCCCTTGCTTCGGTCGCCGACCTGCGGGTGCTCGAGGTCACCACCGACGGTGGCCGCCCGGCCGGCCGAGTCGTGCACACCCCCCGAACCCCCCTGCGCCGCATCGTCAGTCGCATACATCCCCGCCTGCCGGCGCGCGTGGCCGCCCGTGACTGGCGAGCCGCGATCGCGGCGCTGGAACAGATCGAGCGGGTCGACCTGGTGTGGGTCATGCAGCCGGACCTCGTCGGCGCCGGTGTACCGCTGCCGCCGGGCCGACTCGTTGTCGACCTGGTGGATCTCGAGGATGGGAAGTACCGCGGTTCGTCCATGGCCGAGCGGCTCCAGCGTCGCCGATGGAGAGATCTCCAGGCGGCGGTGGTCGGGCGGGCCGATGCCGTTGTGGTGTCCCATCCCGGCGATGCCGCCTCCATCCAGCATCATCGTGTCGACGTGCTCCCCAATGCCGTCGACGTGTCGGCCGTCGTCCAACAGTCGGACCGGCCGACGTTGACGCTGGTCGGGCGCTTCACGTATCAGCCCAACCTCGAGGCCGCCCGGTGGTTCGTCGATGCGGTGTGGCCGACGATCAGTCGGGCTCGGCCCGACGCTCGGTTGCTGCTGGTTGGTCGACACGACGGGGCGCTGGACGGCGTCGCCCGGGTGGATGGCGTCGAGGCGCCGGGCTTCGTGGAGGACCTGGAGGCCATCTGGCAGGGCTCTACCGCCTTGATCGCGCCCATCCGCACGGGCACGGGCACCAGACTGAAGATCATCGAGGCCTTCGCCCGCGAGGTGCCGGTGGTGAGCACCACGCTCGGCTGCGACGGCTTGGCGGTGGAGGCCGAGCGGGAGCTCCTCATCGCCGACTCGGCCGACGACTTCGCCGCGGCGTGCCTGCGGCTCCTCGACGACGCCGACCTGCGAGCGGCGCTGCGGATGCGAGCCGCGGAGCTGGCCCGCGAGCATCACTCACCCGACGCCGTCGAGCGGGTGGTGCGCACGGTGGTCGACTCGGTGATGGACGAGCGGTCGTGACGATGCGCGTGCTGTTGGTGCTGGGTCACAACCTGGGCTGGCGGACCTACGCCGACACGCTCACCGACGCGCTCCAGCGGCGCGACGACGTGCGCGTCACAGCCATCGGCGGTGGGAAGGCGGTGGGGGGAGCGGGTCGGGGCAGAGCCACCGCTGCTCGCCACCGCGAAGCCACCCGCTTGGTGCGCGACGTGCGGCTGGCTGGGGTGTTGCGTCGCGCGCTGCGCGACACCCGCCCCGATGTCGTGCATGCCGCCGGCCACCTGATGGCCAGGCCGCTGCTGTGGCCCGGCGTCCGGGCGAGCGACCACGTGCTGAGCGTTCTGCTCGACGGAACCGCCCGTCAGTCCGATCAGGCGAAGGAGGCGTCGCCGGGCGTCGGGCGGTTGGCGTGGTGGGACGAACGGCGCATTCTCCACGCCGCCTCGTTGGTGAACTGTGTGAGTGCCTGGGCGAGCGGGTCGGTGACCGAGGACTACGGCATCGATCCCGGTCGAGTGCAGGTGCGGCCCTACCCCATCGCCGACGTGCCCGCCGAGCTGTTGGAGCAGGCGCAGCAGCGTCGGGCCGCCACCACCGGACCGGTGCAGCTGCTCTTCGTCGGCGGCGACTTCGAGCGCAAGGGTGGCCCGTGGCTACTCGACACCTTCGCTCGGCGATGGGCCGATCGAGCCGAACTGCACGTTGTGTCGAACACCGCTCCTCGCCGAGGGTTGCCGACCGGCGTCCATGTCCATCACGGCATCGACAATCACGACGTGCGGCAGACGTTCCTTCCCGGTGCCGACGTGCTGGTGCATCCGACCCGCTTCGACCAGTCGTCCATGGTGGCCATCGAGGCGGGCGCCTTCTCGCTGCCGGCCGTGGTGACACCGGTGGGTGGCGTGGGCGAGGTGGTCGAGCACGAGCGGACGGGATTCGTCGCCCTCGATGACGAGCGCTTCGGCGCCCACGTCGACCAACTGATCGAGGACCCCGTGCTCCGGAACCGGTTGGGAGTGGCGGCTCGGGCTCGCTTTCTCGAGCAGCACGAGGCCCAGGCCTCGGTTGGTCGCCTGGTGGATGACTGGCGAAGGCTGATGGCCACCTGAGTCGCGCCGGCCCGAAATTGCCCGGACGGCGCCGATGCGCCTACCCGCTCGGGTCCCCAGGGGTGTTTCCGAGTGGCCTCTCGGGTGTGGTGGCGGCCTGCTTCTCGTCGAGCACCTCGCAGTACAGCTCGTAGAGCCGCCGGTAGCCCGCCGAAGGGGTGTGGCGCTCCTCGTACACGGCGCGACTTCGTGGGCGCATCTGGGTGAGGACGTCGGGATGGGCGGCCAGGTTGTCGACCAGGCGAGCCAGGTCGGCGGGATCCTGGGCCCGGAAGACATGACCTGTTCGACCCGGCTCCACCATCCGCCAGTAGTTGCCCACATCGGAGACCAACACGGGAACGCCACAGGCGAAGGCCTCGAGGATCGACAGGGGCATGCCCTCGTACCACTCGCTGGGGAAGACCAGGCACGAAGCCCGACGAAGGAGGTCGCCGACGAAGTCACGGTCGCGCCAGCCCAGGAAGTCGATCTCCTGATGGGTGCCGGCGATCGACCGCACCCAGCTCCCCAACGGCCCGTCACCGACGATCTTGAGTCGCAGCCCGGGCTCTCGACGATGTTGGGTCCAAGCCTGGACCAGGGTGACGATGCCCTTCTCCTCGGTGAGTCGACCGAGGAACAGGGCATAGCCGTCGTCGTGCTCGGTGACGGGCCCGGGGTCCTCGACGAAATTGGGAAGGACGGCGATCTTCTCGGGCGCCACGGCGGTCCGGATGAGATGCTCGGCCGTCGAAGGGCTGAACGTCACCACACGATCGATGCGATCGAGCGAGCCTGTCAATCGATGGGTGGTGAGGCCGGCGGCGAGGGCCAGGCTCGGGACCAAGCTGTCCTGGTAGCACCGGTGCCGTGCGGCCGGAAACGGGATGGTCCTTCCCACGCAGTCGTTGCACGTCTTCCCATCTCGGAAGTGCGTGCCGGCGATGCAGGACCACCGGTAGCTGTGCACCGTGTGTATCAGCGGCAGCTCGTCGAACGCGCTGAAGATCGCGGCCGACAGGAAGGGGAACGGCGTGTGCAGGTGGACGAGGTCGGGTCGGAACTCGGCCACCGCGGCACGCAGACTCCGGCGGGCCGACGGATTCCAGATGGCGGCCAGACCGGCCCGAACACCGCTGAGGGACTGGCTGTTCAGCCGCCACTGCTGCACCTTGTGTCCGTGCTCGATCAGTACGGCGCGCTCCTGATCGACCATGCGGTCAGCACCGCCGGGTTGGCGAGGTCGGTTGTGCACCTGGAGTACCCGGAGTGTTCGCACCGTCTCAGGCTAGAAGCCGCCGGCCCGGCCGACGTCGCCGGGAATCCGGTGGGCGGCGGGAACGTGGGTGCCGGTACCGTCATCTGGGTGTCGGACCGGCGTCGTTCCCTGGTGTTCTTCGATGATCGCTATCACGAGGTCTATGGCGCGCAGGAGAATCTGCTCCTGCTGGCCGAGCTGTGCCGGGACCACGGCCACCGCTGCCTGATGATGACGTCGGCTGATGGTGAGCTGGCTCAGGCCGCACGCGAGCGGGGTCTCGATGTGAGCATCGTGGAGGCACCACCCCAGCTGCGAACCTTCGAGCGGGGCACGATCCGCGGGGGCATCGGCAACCGGTATCGCAGCCTGCGGGCATGGGTGTCGTATTCGGCGAAACTGGACACCGCCCTGCACGAGCGCCAGGTGGATGCGGTGCTCGCCGGTTCGGTCCGGTCGACCATGCACCTCAGCCGGCTGGCGATGCGGCGACGGGGCCCCAAGGTGTTGTTGTTCGCGCAGAACTCCACGCCGTTCGGGGTGTTCGCCGCCCTGGCCGCGTTGATCAGTGATCGGATCCTGCTCATCGCCCCGGGGGCGGCCCGGACTTTTCCGCCCGGCGTCCTGGCGCTGCTGGGTCGACGGGTTCGGGCGCTGCCGTCGGGTCGAGACATCGATCGGTACCACGTGGCCCGCCCGCTACCCGACGCCGAGTCCTCCACGTGTGAGGTGGTCACCGTGGGGTCGGTGACTCGCCGGAAGGGTCTCGATGTGCTGATCGAGGCGCTGGGCGCCGTGGTCGCCAGTGGTCGACCCTGTGCGCTCACCGTCGTGGGTGGCACATCTGGGTCCGATTCGGAGCAGTACCGGGCCGAGATCGTGGCGAGGGCGGACGTGCTCGATGTGCCGCTGCGGCTTCCGGGTTGGCAGGACGACGTGGTTCCCTTCCTGGAATCGGCCGATGTCTTCGCGCTGGCCTCCTACGACGAGGGTCTCCCCGGCGTTCTCCTCGAGGCGATGGCCGCGGCGCTGCCGTGTGTCACCACCGAGGCCGGAGGTTCGGGCGACTTGGTTCGCGCCGCGGGGTGCGGTCTCAGTGTTGCCGTGGGAGACGTGCAGGGTCTCGCTGGCGCGCTGACGGTGCTGGTGGACGAACCCGACACCCGTCTTCGGCTGGGTGCGGCCGGCAGGGCCCATGCGCAGGAGCACCATTCGCTTCCGGCCTATCTTCGCCGCTTCGAGGATGTGTTGGCCGACGTCGTCCCCTGACCGTCCCGCCGATGCCCCGTCAGCCGAGGGCTTCGGCCAGCCGTTCGGTGATCATGAGCCGCCCGGTCTGGTTCATGTTCACGACCGTCAAGAACTGGTCGACGGTGAAGCCATCGGTGAGGTCGACGTAGGTGGCTCCGGCCGAAGCGAGGTCGTCCATGGACCGCTGGAACTCGGCCAGCACGCCGCCGGGTCCGCTCGGGTGCAGGGCCAGCAGATCCGGATG
>JAOUEE010000260.1 GCA_029858875.1 Acidimicrobiia bacterium | reverse complement strand
GGCCAAGCGTTCGGCCGCCAAGGCAACGGCAGCCAAGCGGACGGCGACGAAGCGGACGGCGACGAAGCGGACGGCGACGAAGCGGACGGCGGCCAAGCGGGCACCGGCCAAGGCCAAACGAGGCGCCAAGAAGTAGTGAGCGTTCCGCGACTGGAAGATCTGGGCGATCTCGACGGTAAGTGTGTCCTCGTCCGCTGCGACTTCAACGTGCCGCTGGCCAACGGGGAGATCACCGACGATCTGCGCATCCGGGCCGCCCTGCCAACTCTGAAGTGGTTGCTGGACGCCGGGGCGCAGGTCACCGCGTGCTCGCACCTCGGTCGCCCCCAGGGCGCACCCGACCCCGAGCTGGTGATGGACCCGGTGCGGGATCGGCTGGCCGAACTTGCCCCGGGCGTCGAGCTGCTGGAGAACCTGCGCTTCGACCCCGGTGAGACGGCCAACGATCCGGCGTTCGTGGCCCGCCTCATCGACGGACGGGATGCCTACGTGAACGACGCCTTCGGCGCCTCGCACCGGGCCCACGCCTCGGTGGTGGGTCCTCCTCAGCACCTGCCGTCGGCGGCCGGTCGGCTGCTGGCCAGGGAGGTCGACGTTCTCCTCGGGTTGCGCGACGCCCCCAAACGGCCGTTCGTGGCGGTGATGGGTGGGTCGAAGGTGAGCGACAAGCTGGCCGTCATCGAGGCGCTGCTGCAGAAGGTCGACTCGCTGATCGTCGGTGGGGGGATGTGCTTCACCTTCCTGGCCGCGCTGGGGAACCACGTGGGCGAATCGCTCTGCGAAGAGGACATGATCGACACCTGCCGGCGATTGCTGGACGGTCCCGGCGTCATCCACCTACCGAGTGACATCACGGCGCTGGGCCCGGGCGGCAAGTTGTTCGATCCTGACGCCGGTGGTGAGGTCCGTCAGATGGGAACGGCCATACCGGACGGATGGATGGGGGTCGACATCGGCCCGGGGACCGCGGCCGAGTTCACCGACGTGTTGGCCGAGGCCCGTACCATCCTGTGGAACGGCCCCATGGGGGTGTTCGAGGATCCGCGCTTCGAGGCTGGCACCCGGGCGGTGGCCCAGGCGGTGGCCGAGTCGCGTGGTTTCAGTGTGGTGGGCGGCGGCGACAGCGCCGCCGCCGCCAAGCAGTTCGGCGTCGACGGCGATGTCGACCATGTGTCCACCGGTGGGGGCGCGTCGCTCGAGTTGCTCGAACGCGGCGACCTTCCCGGTCTGGAAGCTCTTCGCAATGCCCCCAATGCTCGCTGACCCCGGAGGTCGACATCATGGCTGATGCCCGCAAGCCGCTGATCAGCGGCAACTGGAAGATGCATCACAACCACTTCGAGGCCATCCAGTTGGTGCAGAAGCTCTCGTACGAGCTGACCACCGAGGATGAGGACGTCGTCGACGTGTCGGTGCATCCGCCCTTCACCGATCTGCGCTCGGTGCAGACGGTGATCGAGTCCGACAAGATCCCCATCCTGGTGGGCGCCCAGAACTGCCACTGGGAGGACAAGGGTGCGTTCACGGGCGAGATCGCGCCGTCGATGTTGGCCAAGCTCAACTGCGAGCTGGTGATCGTCGGCCACAGCGAGCGTCGTGAGCTGTTCGGTGAGACCGACGAGGACGTCAATCGCAAGGTCAAGGCCGTGTTGACCCACGAGATGACGCCCATCATGTGCTGCGGCGAGACCCTGGACGAGCGTGAAGCGGGCGGCGCGACCGACAAGGTCACCGGTCAGATCAAGCAGGGTCTGGCCGGCCTGAAAGCCGAGCAGGTGGGAGGTCTGGTCATCGCCTACGAGCCGATCTGGGCGATTGGCACCGGTGTGACGGCCACGCCCGATGATGCGCAGGAGATGTGCGGGCACATCCGAACTGTGGTGGCCGATGCCTTCGGGGCCGACGCCGCGGCCGCGGTGCGCATTCAGTACGGCGGGTCGGTCAAGCCGGGCAATGCTCCCGAGCTGATGGGTCAGCCCGATATCGACGGGGCCCTGGTGGGTGGGGCTTCGCTGGACGCGGCCGACTTCGCCCGCATCATCCAGTACCGTCTGGCCGTCTGACCGGGACAGCCGGGCCGGACGCGACAGCGTGGCCGCGCGCGCCTTATCGTGTGGCTCCAGCGGACCGTCGGGTCTGTCGTGTCACGAGGAGCACCACCGTGGGTTGCCTGATCGTCCTGTTCGCGCTGATCGGTCCGCGGGCGGCGCTGGTCTTCGTGTGGTTGACCACCAACTTCATCAGCCGGGCCTACGACGGGTTCCTGTTGCCCTTCGTCGGCTTCCTGCTCGCCCCCTGGACCACGCTGGTCTACGCGTTGGTGCACGACGGGCGGGGCGTGACGGGTTTCGGCTGGTTCTGCGTGGCGCTGGCCGTGTTGGCCGACCTCTCGTCGAGCTCGGCGTCGGCCCGACAGGGTTACCAGTACCAGCAGTGCTGATGCTCGGCCGTGGCGGCTGAATCCACGGCCGGGTTGTTATGCTCTGATGCTGATGCTGGTTCTGGTCACGATCGTGCACGTCATCGTCTCCATGGCGCTGATCTTCTTGGTGCTGCTGCACAGCGGCAAGGGTGGCGGCCTGTCCGACATGTTCGGTGGCGGCTTGGGGGCGTCGGCCGCCGGGTCCACGGTGGTCGAGCAGAACCTCGATCGCATCACGATCGTGGTGGCGCTGGTGTTCTCGTTCAACACCATCGCTCTGGCGCTGCTGCTGTAGACCGCCGGCTCAGAACGATTCGGGGGGTGCCGATAGGACGGCGTGCCCCGTCGTCTGCCGTTGGTGCTGTTGTTCACTGCCCTGGTTGGCGTTTCGTGTTCCGGGAGTACGCCCGCGGACCGGGTCGGACCTGATGGCGCGTCGGCTCCCGAAACCACGGGCGCGCCGGACGCCCAGGAGTCGATGCTGCGCCTGGCCTTGGTGCGTCCGGCAACGTTCGATCCGGCGGCCCAGCGGCTCACGTCCTCGTCCGCCATGATCGCGATGGACCTGCTTTTGGACGGCTTGACCAGCATCGACGTCGACAGCGGGCGGGCCGTGCCGGAGCTGGCGGCGAGCTGGCAGGTGAGCGACGACGGTCTGCGTTGGCGTTTCGACCTGGATCGAGCCGGCGATGATGGCCGGCCGTTGGTGACGGCGGCCGATGTGAAGTGGACGCTGGATCGCATCGCCGCGGTGGGCGATCAGTCGATCTCCGGGTCGTCGTTGGCCTCGGTTGTCGGCTATGACGAGCTGGCGGCCGGTGGTGAGACCGTGGGTCTGGCTGGGGTCGAGGTCGTTCGCCCCGATCGGCTTGTGATTCGGCTGTCCGAACCCTTTGCCGCGCTGCCGGCACTGTTGGCCCACCCCACCTTCGGCATCTTGCCCGAGGGCGGGGAGGAAGCCCTGCCCGAGGCGCCGGGTGCATGGTCATCGTCACGCTTCGTGGTGGACGAGATGACCGACGATCGCCTCGTGCTGGACGCGACGGACAGATTCGAGGGCGTCGTCGATGGCGTGGAGATCCGCTGGGTCGATGACGAGGCCGAGGCGGCGGCGTTGGTGACCGACGGCGCGGTCGACCTGGCGCCCGCCGGCGCTGGGTTGGTGGGCGTCGGCGAACAGGAGATCGTCGGGCCGGCGGCGTCGACGGTGTTCTTCGGGATGAACCTGGCCGACGGTGCGCTGGCCGATCCGGCCCTACGTCGGGCGATCGTGCAGGCGGTCAACCGAGAGGGCCTGTCCGCTGACCTGTTCGGCGATGCGGCCATCGCCGTTGCCGGCTTGATACCCGAGCCCGGTCGTGATGTCTGCGGAGACAACTGCACTTTCGACCCAGACGTGTCGACGCAGCTGCTCGAGTTTGTCTTCGGCGATGAGGAGCCGCCGACCATCCGCATCGACTTCGTGGAGGGCGATGATCGCGAACAGGCCCTGGCGGAGGGCCTGGCCGTGTCGCTGCGGGTCGTTGGCATTCCGGCCGAGTTGGCACCGGCGACGGTGACCGAACTGGAGGACCGCATCGCCGCGGGCGAGCATCAGCTGTTCCGCTTCGGATGGGTGAGCGGGTATGCCGACGAACAGTCCTGGTTGGACTCGCTGTTCCGGTCAGATGGGCCCGACAACGTGTTCAATCTGGTCGACGACGGTATCGATGAGATGCTCGACGAGCTGGCCAGGACCGAGGCACCGCCGGAGCGCCGGGAGAGGGCCGAGACGCTGGAGCGCGAGATCCTGGGCACCTATGTGGTGTTGCCGTTGCTGGCTCGCCAGCACGTGATGGCTGCGTCGGCCGATGTGGACGGGGTGATCCTGCGGTCCGATGGCACGTTCGATGTGGAGTTGGTGGCAGTCGACTGACTGGTGACGGTGGGTCAGACTGACCGCCCGGACGGGGGAGGAACAGCATGACGATTCCGGTCACCATCGACGAGTTCGACGCCGACTGGTTCGGGGAGTTCTGTGATCTCGGCGATGACCGACGTGTGGTCGGTGTGGCGGCGGAGCGAATCGCCGTGGGGGAGGGGTTCCTGGGTGAGTTGGCGCGGTTGACCTTGACCTACGACGGTGCGCCAGGGCCGGCGACCGTGATCGCCAAGATCCCCACCACCGACAGCGGTCTGAAGCCGATCGGGGTCATGTTGGGCGTGTACGAGCGCGAGAGTCGCTTCTATCGTGAACTGGTCCCACACCTGGCGGTACGGACGGCGGCGTGCTTCTACAACGGAGCTGACGCCGAGGCCGATCGGTACGCACTGGTTCTGGAGGATTTGGGGCATCTGGAGGGAGGGGATCAGGCCGCGGGCATGGATCTCGACCAGTCGCGAGCGTGTGTCACCGCGGCGGCGCGCCTGCACGGCCGGTGGTGGGACCACGACCTGCTGGGCGGCCTCGCCTGGGTACCCAAACCCGACAATCCCATCAACATGGGCTTGCAGGGGATGTACGAGGAGTCGTGGGACTCGCTCATGGAGCAGTGGGGCCATCTGTATCCCGATCAGGTGAAGCGGGAGGTGGAGCGGTACATCCCCAGGGTCTCGGAGTTCCTCACGGCCGGCGGTGACAGCGCTCGTACCCTCACCCACAACGATTTTCGGTTGGACAACCTGTTCTTCGACGGTGACGAGGTGGTGGTGCTCGACTGGCAGGTGCTGGGCCTGGGTGACGGCATGGGCGATCTGGTACCGCTGCTCACCACCAATGCCACCGGCGAGGTGCGGCGGAGCCACGAGACCGAGTTGCTGCAGCTGTACTTCGATCACATGCGGGCCCAGGGTTCGGGGCCATCGCACTTCGAGGACCTGGTGCGCATGTACCGGGCCAATCAGATGTTCTGGCTGATCAACTGGGGCAACAACGCGGCGCGGGCCGACCGGGGCGAGCGCTCGGATCGGTTGTTCGAGGCGGTGTTGGGCCGGGCCATCGAGGCGGCGACCGAGCACCAGCCCTGGGAGGTCGCCC